>CAIXFP010000714.1 GCA_903918705.1 uncultured Pseudomonadota bacterium | reverse complement strand
CGCGCCCGCCAGTGGGCCTTTACACCCAATCCCGACCTGGAACCCGGTACCCAGGTTGGAGTGGGCATCGTGCTGGGCACGGTGCAGGAGACCCTGTCGGTCCTGCACCGCATCATGGTCCCGCCGGGCATCGCGGGTGAGTTGGAGGACCTGGCGCCGGCCGGCAACTACGACATCGAGGCGTCCATCGCCCGGGTGCGCACGGCCAAGGGCCATAGCCTGACGCTCAGCATGTACCAGCGCTGGCCGGTGCGCAAACCCCGCCCCTATCTCAAGCGCGACGACGGTATCGCGCCGCTCATCACCGGACAGCGGGTCATCGACTCCTTCTTCCCCCAGCTCAAGGGCGGCAAGGGGGCCGTCCCCGGCCCCTTCGGCGCCGGGAAGACCGTGGTGCAGCAGCAGATCGCCCGCTGGTCCAACGCCGACATCGTCGTCTATGTCGGCTGCGGCGAGCGCGGCAATGAGCTGGTGGACGTGCTGGAGACCTTCCCCCAGCTTACCGACCCCTATTCCGGGCGCAAGCTGATGGAGCGCACCCTGCTGGTCGCCAACACCTCCAACATGCCGGTGGTGGCGCGCGAAGCGTCCATCTATGTCGGCATCACCATGGCCGAGTATTACCGCGACATGGGCTATGACGTGGTGATGCTGGCCGACTCCACCAGCCGCTGGGCCGAGGCCCTGCGCGAAGTGGCCGGCCGTCTCGGCCAGATGCCGGTGGAGGAGGGCTACCCCGCCTACCTCGGTTCGCGCCTGGCGGCGTTCTACGAGCGCGCCGGCCGGGTGGAAACCCTCAACGGCGACCACGGCTCCGTCACCCTCATCGGCGCGGTCTCGCCCCCCGGCGGCGACTTCTCCGAGCCGGTCACCAGCCACACCAAGGAGATCATCCAGACCTTCTGGGCCTTGTCGAAAGAGCTGGCCGACGCCCGCCACTACCCCTCGGTGGACTGGCTGGAAAGCTTCTCCGGTTACGTACCTTCCGCCGCCAAATGGTGGGCGGAAAACATCGACGCCGGCTGGGAAGCCGCCCGCGGCCAAGCCCTGGATCTACTCGCCGCCTCGGAGGAACTCCAGCGCATCGTCAATCTGGTGGGGGTCGAAGCCCTGTCCAGCGAACAGCGCTGGACCCTGGAAGCCGCCGGCCTGATCAAGGAAGGCCTGCTGCAGCAATCCGCCACCGACGAAATCGACAGCTTCGCCTCGCCGGAAAAACAGTTCGCCCTGCTCTCCGCCCTACTGGAAATCTTCCGTCACGGCATGCGCCTGGTGAAGCTGGGTGCACCTGCCCGGCGCCTGATCCAGATGCCGCTTCTGGCCCAGGCGCGGCGTTGGAAGAGCCAGCACAAATCGGACGACCTCGCCGCGCTGAAGGCAAAGATTGACCGCATACCGGCCGAATTCGAGCTGGTCGCCCAGGATTACGAGCCGACCGCTCCCGCCGCGTGATGACAAGGTAACGCCATGAAAAACATCGAATTCCGTACCGCCACCTCCGCCCAGGGCGGCCTTCTGGTCATGGGCGGTGTCGCCGGCGTTTCCGCGGGTTCCCGTGTTTCGTTGAAGGACCACGCCGGCAATCTGCGCAACGGCCTGGTCATCCGCACCGCCGACGACGCCGTGCTGGTGGAAGTGTTCGAGGGCACCGACGATCTCGACCTGGAACGCACCTGGGTACGTTTCCTCGATGAGCCTTTCAAGTTGCCGGTGTCCCGCGACATCCTCGGCCGCGTCTTCAACGGCGCCGGACTCCCGAGGGATGGGCGGCCGCCGATCATTTCGGGCGACCGCCGCGACGTCAACGGCGAACCGCTCAACCCCGCCGCCCGCGCCTACCCGCGCGAGTTCATCCAGACCGGCATCTCCGCCATCGACGGCATGAACTCCCTCACACGGGGCCAGAAACTGCCCATCTTTTCCGGTGGTGGCCTGCCCCATAACCGGGTGGCCGCCCAGATCGTGCGCCAGGCCAAACTGCTGGGCGAGGAATCGTCCGAATTCGTGGTGGTGTTCGCCGCCTTTGGTGCCTCCAACGCCGACGCCCGCTTCTTCCAGGAAAGCTTCGAGGAGTCCGGCGTGCTCAACAAGGTGGTGATGTTCCTCAACCTGGCCGACGAACCGGTGATCGAGCGCCTGCTTACGCCACGCGCCGCGCTCACCGCCGCCGAATACCTGGCCTACGACCTGGACTACCATGTCCTGGTGGTGATGACCGACATGACCGCCTATGCCGAGGCGCTACGCGAAGTGGCGGTGCTGCGCG
>CAIXFP010000713.1 GCA_903918705.1 uncultured Pseudomonadota bacterium | reverse complement strand
GCCTGATTGACCTGCTGGTCGCGGCCTGCCATGAAGTCGCGGCAGCCGGCGGGACGTTGGCGGTTGAGCGCATCGCGCACGAGGGGCTCGTTTTTCGTTTCAGCCTTGGCCGAAACTTACGGCATGGTGATGTAAACGATCAGCGCCATGGTCAACAACGACAGGCCGGCGAAGATCAGCGCCGTAGGTTGGGCAAAGCGTAGCGTGCCCAACATCGTCACGGGTTTGTTGGGCACGCTTCGCTTTGCCCAACCTACGAGCTTTGCCCAACCTCAGAGTTCCTGATCCCCCGCTCATTGGCGTTGGCACCGAATGGTTCAGACCAAGGCATAAACCAAACGCTCCCCCGTCTCGGGATGATGGAACGCCAACTGGTTCAAATCGTCCAGGAGCGCGGCGATGGCGCGGTCATGGGCGGGGGTTGCCATGCGGTGAATTCGTACGGTAAGCGTGCCGGCGTTCTTGTCCGGCAAGAGATCGGCCGAAGCGACGAAGAGCGCGCGGATCAAGGCGCGAGCCTCGTCTTCCTTCGCCAAATGGCGACGCAGCAGCGCCACCAAGGCGGTCTCGGCGCGGTAGGCGATCATTTTCACCGTATCCGTCAGCATCTTGTTCAACGGCAACAATTGAGTGGGCCGCTCCGCCTCCGGCAATTGCTCCAACGTCACCTTGCGCGCGGTGGCCTTGCGCGCGGCGGTTTGCTGTTTCAGTTCCGCCTGGACAGCCTCGATTTCCTGCAAACATTCGGCGCGTCCCTGGATCGCCTGGCCTTCAGGTATCAAAGGACCGGCACCCAGTTTGGCCTGGAGCTTGCGTAGCCGCTGACGGCAGACCCGGACGGCTTTGTCCAGGCTGCGCCAGGCCGGGTTGATGACCTTTTCAGTGCCAGGAATCGGTTCCGCGCCATACTGAACAAGTCCATCAATATCATAGTGTTGCATCATGTAGGCGAAGAAGTTTTCCTGGCACCAGCGGGAGAACATACGCCCGGAAAGGGTGACGTTTTCGAGGCGGTGGGCGCTGCTGATCACCGCCGTTTGATGTCCACTCGGCGTCAGCCGCCGCACTTCCTTGACCGTCAGATTGCCCAGCGCCGTTTCCCGCATGGCCAGTCGCATGCGGGTTGCAGCGCCGTCGGGCATGACCACTTCGGCGTCGGCGAATTCGTCTTCCGGCCAGGGGTCGCGCACATTCTTGCGATAGGTGATCGCGCCGATGCGCTGTTTCCAGAGCGCTTCCAACAAGCTGGCGTGGGCACCTTCGCGGTCGAATACCAGCATGAAGCGGTGCAGCTTCGGGTCCGCTTCGAGTTGCTCCGGCGTCGGCTGGCGCGGGACGAACGTGAGCAGGTCGGGCACGATGTCGTTCAGCAGGGTCTCGCCCAGCCCGGCGGTGACGGCTTTGGAGACGACGAAGAAGGGGCGTCCGAGGGCATCGTTGATCCAGTAGTCGGTGGTGCCGCGCAGGCACAGGCGTTCGCGGGAGACGTAGCGTCGTGGCAGGAGGGCTTGGTCACCGTGGTAAACGCGCACATGACCGTCGATGTAAAGGTAACCGGCTTCTTCGGGATCGCCCTCCATCCAGGCTTGGGCGAGTTCCCGCATCCAGGCGCCTGGGTCGCCGGTGCAGGCCATGAGGGTGATCTTCTCGCGCAGGGTGCGGACTTCGGGTACGCGGTCGAGCCCCATGACCTTACCCAGTTCGCCGGGCGGATGGTGGCGCAGCCCTTCCGGACGGCGAATGCGCGCCAGCGCCATGAAGCCGAGGGTGAGCAGGATGTGCAGACAACTGTAGAAGCCGGCCGGGAGCTTGAGATGCCGCCCAATACCCGTGAGTAGGCCGTTGGCGCAGAGGGCGGGGAGCCCGGCCAGGAGTCCGCCCAGGCTGACGTCGGAGGCGGCTTCGAAGCGGGTGGCCGCGCTCCGCGCCAAGCCGAGGGCGGCGGCCATGCGTTCGTTGGCGCGAGTGCAGGCGGTGCCGATGCCGTCCGCCGCCTGGGCGTCAACTCGGCTGCGCTCGGCTTTGGTGGTCGCCGTCGCCGTTTCCGCGTGCTCCGGGGCGGCGAGCACCGCGGCGCTCAAGATCTTGCGTCCGATGGCTTTGCGTAGCGTGGATTCACCCACGCCGGTGACCCGGGCGACGGCCGCAGGGGTGTGGCCAGCCGCCAATAATTCCGCGCATTCGGCGCGCTTCTCGGCGGTCATGACGCGCGGCTTCCTGGGTGGGTGGGCTCGGTAAAACGAGCCGGGGCCGGCTTCCCGATACTGCGCCATCCAGTTCATCAGGGTGCGGTGCGGATAGCTCCGTGCGGAGCGTTCCAGCTCGGCCGCACGCACATGCCCGTTGGCCATCAGGCAGGCCAAGGCAAACCGTTCACCGGCGGGGTCGTCTTTCGCGTGCGAAAAATAGTTGTCGCCGCCGACAAAGTAGGTGACCTGTTTGTCCTGGCGAAGAATGCTCAGTACCGCGTTGATCCGCTCGGCACCTTCAGGAAATCCCGGTAGAAGTATCTGCTTCATGACCCCCTCTCTCGACTTCATCAAAATGTCATTTCGGCAATTTTGCACGACATGATCCGAAAAACGGTGCCATTCTTGATTCCGGTTATGGCGCGATTTTCCCGGTAGGGATCAGGAACTCTGAACTTGAACAATACGGCTGTTGCGCAGACTGTGAGGGCATGAGTGACATGGCAACGATAGAGGCCAAGTTTCAGGCGCTGTCAG
>CAIXFP010000712.1 GCA_903918705.1 uncultured Pseudomonadota bacterium | reverse complement strand
TGCAGGTCGATCAGGGCAACCCTGTCACCCGCGTCACTGAAGACCACCACCGGCATTCGCGTGTACAGGGCACGCACAGCGGCGCTGTTGCTGCCCTCCATCCGGATCGAGATGGGCTGGGCTCTCGTTTCGCCCAGATCCTGGGCTTCCAGCATGCTGGTGCGGTTGTCCAAGCGCAGATAGACGACGTCGTACAGGCCTGGTTGTTCCTCCAGCAGGCGCGCGGCCGTCACCACCGCCTGGGTGTCGCCTTCGAGCATGCCCACCACGGCCAACTCCGCTCGCGTGAAACGCGCCAGCGCGCCAGCCAGATCCGGTTGCTCGCGCAGCCGCGCCGTGTAGGTTGCCACCACTTTGTCCCTTTCCTCGAGTATCGCCTTCAGTACATCAGGTGCCACGGGGGTAGGCAAGGATAAGACCTCTCCGTCGCCGGGCCGGGAATTCTCCTGTAACTGCCAGGCGCTGGCGGCGAAGCGGACAAGGGGGGTGGCGTCGCGCAGGCGATGCGTCGGTTCGCGCAGAAAGCGCGGGACGTCGGCAAGAAAGCCACGCAGCGGCAGTGCCGCCAGGGCCGCCTGGCTGCCGGGCAGGGCTCCGAGCAGTCCGGCCAACCAGGCCTCGTCGCCGGCGGGATGGTTCTCATGCCGTGCCAGGGAACGGCACAGTTGGGCGAGGGCAACGGCTCGCAACCAGTCCTCCTCGGGAATCGCCGTCCCCGGCTGAGCCAGCAGGCGCACGGCGACATCGCTGACCAGGGCTTTCAGGCTGGACAGTGAAATCTGACTGCAGAGTTCGGCGAAGTCGTACTGGCTCGACGCCATGCCCGGCTTCGCCGCCAGGCGCAGAACCGCCTGTGCCAGTCCCGGATCGAACATGAGCCAGGTGGCCGCGTCCTCGCTCAACCCCGCTGTTCCGGCCAGGGTGTCGAGCAGCTTGGCCAGAACGCCGGGATGCGAGGCCATCCCGCGTGTCGGGACCGGCAAGGCAACGGATGGAGGAAAACTGTGAGGCACGGTGGCTTGCGGAGGTCACGAGGGCGGCATCGGTTATTCGGTTCAAGCAAGCGCCATGCCGCGGTCCTGGTGCCGGTCCTGTGGCATAAGAGGATGATCGTGGCGAGAAAAACGTAAAGAATCCCGACAACGCTGGGCGGGGCGATGGAATCTCGGCAGGACTGTCCAACGGCTGCCGTTACGGGGTGGAGTCGCGCAGCAGGCGGAACAGCAGGCGGCTGGATTTCGGCGGTTTGTTCTCCGCCGCCTCGCGCCGGGCGTTGCGGATGAGTTGCCGCAGTTGCTGGACATCACCACCGGGGTGCCGGGCCAGCCAGTCGGTGAGGGCCGCATCGTCCGCCAGGAGGCGCTCGCGCCAGCGTTCGACGGCATGAAACTCGGCCTTGGCGGCGGCGGATTCACCCTTGATGGCGGCCAGATGTTCCTGGATCGGCTCGGCATCCACGTCGCGCATCAGCTTGCCGATGAATTGCAACTGGCGGCGGATGGCGCCGTTGGCGGTGATGCGCTTGGCTTCCAGCAGTTCCTTGAACAGCCGGTCCGGCAGATCCATTTTTTCCAACTGCTCGCGGGAAAGTTTCACGAGTTCCACACCCAGATCCTGCAGGGCGTTCATCTCGTTCTTGCGCTGGGTTTTGCTGGGGCCGGTATCCGGCGCTTCTTCGTGGTCGTGCATGGCGTGCGAGTGGAGTGCAATGGGCAGGTATCATAACGGCCTTTGCCAACACGTCAGGTTCCACCGTGTCCGATAGCCCTTTCAGTTTCACCCGCGAGGCGCTCCAGGCCCTCGCCGCGCAAACCCTCGATCTCGCTCTGGCCTCCGGCGCCAGCGCCGCCGAATCGGAAATCTCCGAAGGCAGTGGCCTGTCCGTCTCGGTGCGCCACGGCGAGGTGGAAACCATCGAACACAACCGCGACAAGGGCATAGGCATCACGGTTTATGTCGGCCAGAGGCGTGGCCATGCCTCCACTTCCGACTTCTCCCGGGAAGCCCTGGAGCGCACCGTGGAAAAGGCCCTGACCATCGCCCGCTACACCGCCGAGGACGATTGCGCCGGTCTCGCCGAAGCCGGCCTTCTGGCGCGCCTGGTGCCGGATCTCGACCTTTACCACCCCTGGGCCGTGGACGTGGCCCACGCCACGGAACGGGCGCGGGCCTGCGAGGCGGCCGCCCTGGGCGTGGATGAACGGATCAACAATTCCGAAGGCTCCTCCCTGTCGACCCAGAACTCCCAGTTCATCTATGCCAATACCCTGGGCTTCTCCGGCGGCTATCCCACTACCCGGCAGAGCCTGTCCTGCGCGGTGATTGCCGAGGAAGACGGCGGCATGCAGCGCGACTACTGGTACACCACGGCGCGCGCCGAGGAAGACCTGGACAGCCCCGAGTCGGTGGGCCGGCGCGCCGGCGAGCGCACGGTGCGTCGCCTGAAGGCGCGCAAGCTGTCCACCCGGCAATGCCCGGTGCTGTTCGAGGCGCCCATCGCCACCGGCCTCATCGCCAGTTTCGTTTCCGCCATCTCCGGCGGCCACCTCTACCGCAAGTCCTCTTTCCTGCTGGACAGCCTCGGGCAACAGGTCTTCCCGTCCTTCGTCCAGATACTGGAAGACCCGTTCCTGCCGCGCGGCCTGGCGTCGGCGCCGTTCGATTCGGAAGGGGTGGCTACCCATGAACGCGATGTGGTAAAGGACGGCGTCATCGAGGGTTATTTTCTGGGCAGCTACAGCGCCCGCAAACTGGGCATGAAAACCACCGGCAACGCCGGCGGCAACCACAACCTGCTGGTGCCTTCCACCGGCGAGGATTTCGCCGGACTGTTGAAGAAGATGGACAGTGGCCTGCTGGTGACGGAGTTGCTGGGCCATGGTCTGAACATGGTGACCGGCGATTACTCCCGGGGCGCTGCCGGGTTCTGGGTGAAAAACGGCGTGATCGCCTATCCGGTGGAGGAAATCACCATCGCCGGCAACCTGCGCGACATGCTGGGCGGCATCGTCGGCATCGGCCGCGATGTGGAAACCCGCGGTTCCCGCCGGGTGGGCTCGATCCT
>CAIXFP010000711.1 GCA_903918705.1 uncultured Pseudomonadota bacterium | reverse complement strand
TTCTCGCGCGATGTGTGGGGCTACGTGAGCCTGGGCTACTTCAAGCAGCGCGTGAAGAAGGGCGAGGTGGGGTCGTCCACCATGCCGCACAAGGTCAACCCCATCGACTTCGAGAACTCGGAAGGCAACCTGGGTTTGAGTAACGCGCTGCTGCGCCATCTCTCCGAGAAGCTGCCCATCTCCCGCTGGCAGCGCGACCTCACCGATTCCACGGTGCTGCGCAACATGGGCGTGGCCCTGGGCTATGCGCTGATCGGCTATGAAAGCCTGCTGCGCGGCTTGGGCAAACTGGAAGCCAACCCGGCGCGCCTGGCGGAAGACCTGGACCACAACTGGGAAGTGCTGGCGGAGCCGATCCAGACCGTGATGCGCCGCTACGGCGTGGCCAATCCCTACGAGCAGCTAAAGGAACTGACCCGCGGCAAGGGCGGCATCAACCGGGAAAGTCTGGCGCTGTTCATCAAGAACCTGGCGATACCCGACGAGGCCAAGCGGTCGCTTCTGGACATGACCCCGGCCAGCTACATCGGCCGCGCGGTGGAACTGGCGCGAAGGATCAAGGAGTAGGAAGCGCTCGAAGCGCAAGCCGGACTGCGCATCGAGCAAGTGTTACGTCCTTGGGCTGGACTGGTGCCGAGCCCGCACCCGATCAAGCAGGGCCGCCTCGATACCCCAGATTGGGCGCCAGCCAGCGTTCCGCTTCCGCCACGGTCCAACCCTTGCGCGCGGCGTAGTCCGCCACCTGGTCACGGTCCACTTTCGCCACGGCGAAGTATCGGGACTCCGGGTGGCTGAAGTAAAAGCCGGACACGGAGGCGGCGGGCAGCATGGCGTAGTTCTCGGTGAGGCTGACGCCGATATTCTCGCTGGCATCGAGCAGGTCGAACAGCGCGGCCTTCTCGCTGTGCTCCGGGCAGGCCGGGTAGCCGGGAGCCGGGCGGATGCCGCGGTATTCCTCGTTGGCCAGTTGTTCGCCGCTTAGGCGTTCCCCCGCCGCATAGCCCCAGAACTCGGTACGCACGCGCTGGTGCAGGCGCTCGGCGCAGGCTTCAGCCAGGCGGTCGCACAGGGCCTGGAACAGGATGGCGCTGTAGTCGTCATGCTGGGCCGCGAAGGCCTGAGTCCGGGCTTCCGAGTGGATGCCGGCGGTCACCACGAAGGCGCCGATGTAGTCTTGTACTCCGCTGTCCTTGGGGGCCACGAAATCGGCCAGGCACCAGTTGGGCTGGCCCGCGGGGCGCTCCATCTGCTGACGCAGGTTGTGCCAGGTCATCAGTAAAGCCCCTCCCCCGTTGGGGGAGGCGACGTCATCGAAGATGGGGTGGGGGTGAGGGAGCCCGGCCTGGTTACTCGACGCAAGTTCCCTCTCTCCCGCCCCCAAGAAAGGAGGGGAGTAAATCTCGATGTCGTCGTCGTTCACCGTGTTGGCGGGGAACAGGCCGATCACGGCGCGGGCCTCGATCCAGTTCTCGTCGATCATCTGCTTCAACATGGCCTGGGCATCGGCAAAAAGCTTCCTCGCCTCCTCGCCCACCACCGCGTCATCCAGGATCTTCGGGTAGCGGCCGTGCAGTTCCCAGGACTGGAAGAAGGGGGTCCAGTCGATGACTTCGGCGAGTTCGGCCAGGGGGTAGTTGAGGAAAACCTGGGTGCCCAATACCGCCGGCTTGGGCGGCGCGTAGCCCTCCCCTTTGTCAAAGGGGGGCTGGGTACCGGAGGGTAGGGGCTTTATCAGGGGATTTGCTGCGCTTGCTACGGGCGCAACGGCCGGAGCAATCCCCCCTGCCCCCCTTTGGGAAAGGGGGGGCCAGTCAGTCCGGAACTTGTTCGCCCGCGCCTGGGCCAGGCTCACCCGCTTGCTCTCGCCGCGCTGGGCCGCGTGGCGCTCGCGCACCGCCACGTACTCGGCCTTGACCCTGGCCACGTAGTCGGCGGCGAGGTCGTCGGAGAGCAGGTTGGAGCACACCCCCACGGCACGGGAGGCGTCCTTGACGTAAACCGTGGTGCCTTCGTAATGCGGCGCGATCTTCACGGCGGTATGGGCGATGGAGGTGGTGGCGCCGCCGATCAGCAGGGGCTGCTTCATCCCGAGG
>CAIXFP010000710.1 GCA_903918705.1 uncultured Pseudomonadota bacterium | reverse complement strand
ATGCACAAGGCCCACTACCTGCTCATGAACATCGAGATCGACCAGGAAACCCTGGACGAACTGGAGCATGGCTTCCGCTTCAACGACGCGATCCTGCGCCACCTGACCATCGTGCGCGATGATGCGGTCACCGCCGCCTCGCCGATGATGAAGGAAGAGAAGGCCCGCAACCTGCTCGCCCCGCAGCCCGCCCAGCCGGAAGCCCCCGCAGTCGAGGCCGCCGCCTGATTACGGAAGGCGGCAACCGATTCGAGTTGACGGTGCGCGTCGTCAGCAGTGATGGCCTGCGCCATACCCCCTCCGGTCTGCCCACCCTCCGTTTGCGCGTGGCCCATGCCTCGACGCGACAGGAAGGCGGACGCAACCGGGCGGTAGAACTGGAAACCGAGGTCGTCGCGTTTGGCGACACGGCGCAGAGCCTGGCCCGTTTGCCCCTGGGCGACATGGCCACTCTGACCGGGTTTCTCGACCGCAAGGGAGTGAAGAACCCGACACTCGAATTGCACGTGACCGACTTTGTAAGTCTCTGATCGAATTTGAACTGTTCAGCCCGCGAAAAGCGGGCCCGATTGAGGAGTTGAAAAATGGCGTTCATCAAACGCAAGCCCCGCCCCAAGAACCCCAATGGCGCAGCCCTGTTCCGCCGCCGCAAATTCTGCCGCTTCACCGCCGAGGGCGTGAAAGAGGTGGATTACAAGGATGTCGACGTGCTCAAGGATTTCATCAATGAGAACGGCAAGATCATCCCCGCGCGCATCACCGGTACCAAGGCCAAGTTCCAGCGTCAGCTATCCGTGGCCATCAAGCGTGCCCGCTTCCTGGCGCTGATGCCCTACACCGACCAGCACAACGACTGAGATCAGGAGACAAAGACATGGAAATCATCCTGATGGACAAAGTGACCAACCTGGGCAACCTGGGCGACGTGGTCAAGGTGAAAGACGGCTATGCGCGCAACTTCCTGATCCCCACGGGTCAGGCCAAGCGCGCCACCAAGGCCAACATGGCGGCTTTCGCCGAGCGCAAGGCGGAACTGGAAAAAGTGGCTGGCGAGAAGTTGGTCGCCGCACAGGACCGTGCCGAGAAATTGGCCGGCTACACCGTGCAGACCAGCCAGAAGGCGGGTGTGGACGGTCGCCTGTTCGGCTCCGTGACCAATATCGACATCTCCGAAGCGCTGACCGCCCAGGGCTTCCCCGTCGCGCGCGGCGAGGTACGTCTGCCGGAAGGTCCGTTCAAGGCCGTGGGCGACTACCAGGTCACCCTGGCGTTGCACACCGATGTCACCGTGGAAATCACGGTGGCGGTGCTGGGCGAGCAGTAATCCGCTCCACCTCCCGCCCCGGGGTGTCTGGAAGAAGGCCGCGCAAGCGGCCTTTTTCACGCCCATCGCGACTAAAATCGCGCCCTTGCGCTTCACCCCTCCCGCACCCGCAATGCCCGACTTCGATCCCGAACTGACCGCCCTGAAACGTCCGCCCCATTCCGTCGAGGCGGAGCAGTCGGTGCTGGGCGGCCTGCTGCTGGAGAACAACGCCTGGGAGCGGGTGGCGGACCTGGTCAACGAGCAGGACTTCTACCGCGCCGACCACCGCCACATCTGGCAACGCATCGTCCAGTTGATCAACGACAACAAGCCGGCCGACGTGGTTACCGTGGCCGAGTCGCTGGAATCCCACAACCGCCTCGATGACTGCGGCGGCCTGGCCTATCTGGCCGCCCTGGCGCAGAACACACCTTCCGCCGCCAACATTCGCCGCTACGCCGAAATCGTGCGGGAACGCTCGGTACT
>CAIXFP010000709.1 GCA_903918705.1 uncultured Pseudomonadota bacterium | reverse complement strand
GGTGAGCTGACATTTTCACGAGTGACACAAAGTATGCCGAAATTGCAAGCCTCAAGCTCCTTAGCTACTTGATCGGCCCAGCGTTGCCCAGCTTCAATGTCGGCCTGTGAAAGCCATGGTTCCACATACCTGAATCAGTGGTGACGTTAGCATAATGACATGCGCATTCATTTTGACGCGGATTTCGCGTCTCAAACGTCTTTTTCGGCGGGCAGCCGGGGGGAAACGCATCGAAAGTGGGGTCTGCGCATCGCCATGGGCGGGCCGGGGGCGGGCTGGGTGGGAACTATGGCATGGCAACACTCCGGTTTTCGGGCGGGCAGGCACGATGCGGCCTCCCGTTGTAGGGGGATGAATGAGAAATCGGGATGGGGATGGGGCGGATCACGGACTTCGTGCCGCCAGGAGGCGGCCCTGAACATGAAGGAACACGGGCAGGATATGGCCGGCGCAGGCACCGAAGTCCAGAATCAGCTTTCTTGCCTTCCTGATGAACTGCGCCGCCCGATACATGACTTCCTGCAACACGGTGCGCAGGCGACGGCGCCGCGCGGGGTGTTTCACCGGGGAAATTTCGCCGGTCAGGCCCAGTTGGCCGATGAGGCGCAGGCAGTTGTAGGCAAACATGCCCAGGTGCAGCACGGCATCGTTGGTGTCAAACTTGCCGGAAGGCAGCCGCTCCAGGTCCAGATCGGTCTTGATCTCGGAGTGGAACTGTTCATGGGTGCCGTGGGCGGCATAGCGCCGGATGATGTGTTCCACGTCTTCGGAGAGGCTGGTCCACCAGCCATCCAGTTCCACCTCGGGCGCCAACAGAACCTGTCCCTTCTTGTCTATGCTGCGCTCGATCACCCGCAGCGCCAGCCGCAGGGTGCGCCGCTGACCATTCCAGGAACGCTCCAGGGCCAGATCGAACAAGGCTTGCCGCTTGCCGGGGCGCATTTCCTGCCAGGTCGCACCCGCGGCATCCGCCTTGGCCACCCAGTCTTCCCGTTTCTGGCTGCGCGGATTCCATTTGGTGATCCAGTCGAAGCGGCGTCCCAGGGCGGCGTAACGCTCGCGCTCTTCCTCGTGGCAGAACAGCAGCGGCGCACCGTCGAAGCCCGAGTCATTCACCGACAGCACCTTCTCGCCAGCCGGCACCAGGCGCTCGACACGCGGGAAGATGCGCTCCAGGAAATACTGCGTCTCGAAGGCGGAATGCCACTTGCCCGGACGCAGTTCCAGGCCGATGGCCCAGCCTTCGTTGCCCAGGTAGGCCGCCAGCGGCGTATAACCGTCAAAGCCCTGGTAGGTGCGGCTCACGTCTTCCTTCTTCGTGCCGCTGTTGTTCATCGTAAAAGTGTCGAAATCCAGGCGCACATAGCCGTCATGGGCCGTGATCGGCGCCTCGGCCCGTTCGATCAGGCGCAGCGACAGTTCGTCCGACTGTTCCCGCAGCTTGCCGGCGATGGCATCCAGCCGTTGCCGCAGCCATTCTTCGCTCGGCACCTTGCCGATGTCCAGCGCCTCGCGGAAGAAACGATCCTGGCGGAACGGCTCGATCGCCGCAAAGTCGTTCTTGCCCAGGCACAGCAGCCCAACCACGCTCTTCACCAAGTCCGAGGTCTTCATGCCCGCCGATACCGGAATCCGTCCGTCCAGCACCGGTGCCACCTTGGCCACCTCGAAGCACTGCCCCACCAGCGACAGCCCCGCATACGAGGTCAGTTGGCGGCTCGATTCTCTCATCTCAAAACGCGGCATGGTCACAATGGGTGAAGACTCAGAAGCCTATATTATACCGTATTATCAATATGTTACGCTAATTATATGACATATGCGCACGGATTCAGGTGAAATGCACCACTAGCCCCACAGCCGCCGGCCAAGAGCGGAACTGAAGGAAGACACCAAGAAGCACTACCTCCTCGGCAAGGTAAAGCGGATGGCGAATCCACCGGTAAGGGCCATCTACGACGAGTTTGCGTGCCTCGGGCATGATGCTGATCGATTGGCC
>CAIXFP010000708.1 GCA_903918705.1 uncultured Pseudomonadota bacterium | reverse complement strand
CCTGACCTGGAGATACCCGTAATGTCTACGCCGATCCCGACCATTCCTACCTCTGTCAATTCCGCCGTACTCGCTGGCTACCTGCCCGCCACGATCCTCGAGACGAATCCGACGAGTTCCACGTATGTGCCCATCAGCTTCTCGGCCCTGGTCAACTCCGCCGGTGCGTCCTCGGGCACGGATGGATTCCAGATCAACGCGCCGACCAACGGCGCCCTGTATTACTACACCGGCAGCACCTACATCCAACTGACGACCTTCGGCACCGACACGACCGTCGCCAACTTTGCCAGTACCGTCAACCTGCGCGGCACCGGCCTCTATATCGGCAACACCAAGGTGGGTTCGGATGGCCTGCTCTACTGGGCGCCGGCCAACTACACCAGCGGCTCCATCACCGCCTTCACCATCACCGCGGTGGACAACGTCGACAACGTCTGGGGCAACGACTCCTCGGGCGTGGGCCACGCCGACCTGATCTCCGTTAACGCGGCCAACGTGAACATCAGCGTCACCCCCGTCAACCAGGCGCCGTCCTTGACCCTGTCCAACAGCGGCAACTTCAGCGGCACCGAAGACACCAACGTCGTCAACGCGGCGGTGGTCAGCAGCGTCAATTTCGGGACGGGCGACGTCGGCCAGGCGGTCGACCATTACACGGTCACGGTGGTGTCGGAATCGGCCAGCATCGTCACCGGCGGTGCCTCGGCCGAACTGTTCGCCGTGGCGCCGACCATCAATAACGCCGGCCAGTTGAGCTATACCCTCAACCCCAACGTCAACGGCACCGCGACCCTCTCGGTCACGGTCACGGACAACGGCGGCACCGCCAACGGTGGTCACAACACCAGCGCCGCGCAAACCCTCAACGTCAGCGTCGCCTCCGTCAACGACGCGCCGGTTCTCGCCATCGCCGGCACCCATACCGGCCCCGTGAACGGCAGCAACCAGGTCGTGTTCAGCACCGGCAACGGCAACGCCATCAGCGTCAGCGACGTGGATGCCGGCACGAACAACATTACCGTCACTGTTACCGCCGACGTCGGCACCCTCACCCTGGCCAGCGAAACGGGCCTGGCCAACGCCGGCTCCACCGGCAGCGGCGGCAGCAGCGTGACCCTCACCGGCAGCCAGAGCCAGATCAACGCCGACCTCCAGGGCCTCATCTTCGATTCCACCGGCGTGCCCAGCTTCAACGGCGCCACCATCCACGTGGATGCCAACGACAACGGCAATACCGGCGGCGCCGCCCAGACCGCCGTGGAGCAGACCTTCACCGTGGTGGGCGCGCCCATCGTCACCGCCTTCACCTCGTCCACGGCGGATGGCAGCTACGGCGCCGGTAGCGGTGGTGCCGTCATCAACATCACCGCCACCATGAACAAGTCGGTGACGGCGGGTTCCCATTTCGACGTGACCCTGGACACCGGCGCGACGGTGACCCTGACCGCGGCCGGTGCGGGCACCACGCTGACCGGTTCTTACACCGTGCATAGCGGCGACCATTCCAGCGACCTGACCGTCTCCAGCTTCACCGCCGGCTCCGTCGTCAGTTCCGTCGGTGCCATCGCCATGACCGACACCACGGTGCCGAGCGGCCATGACATCGCCGACACCAGCGCCATCGTCGTCGACGGCATCGCCCCGACCCTGAGTTCCATCGCCGACCAAACCCCGGCTAGTGGCCCGACCAATGCCGACAGCCTGACCTATCGCGTCACCTTCAGCGAGCCCGTCAGCCTGCACAACAGCGACTTCACGGTTACCGGCTCCACCGCCACGGTCACCGGCATCGTTTCCGCCGGCGGCAACGCCTACGACGTCACCATCAGCGGTGGCGACCTGGCCGGCGCCAACGCCACCGTCACCCTGGGTTTCCATAACCCCGAGGCCGTCACCGACGTCGTCGCCCACAACGCCAACGCCCTGGCGCTGCCCGCCAGCACGGCCAGCTACGTGGTCGACAATACCCCCCCCACCATCACCGGCTTCGATGCATCGCCGAACGGCAATACCAGTTCCTACGGCGTCGGCAGCGTGATCCATGTTGTCGCTACCGCCAGCGAGAACGTGACCGGGTCCACTGTGGTGTCCCTCGACTCCGGCGGCACAGTGACTCTTACCGGAAATGGCACCACGACCCTGACCGGTGATTACACCGTCGGCAGCGGCCAGAACAGCGGCGATCTGGCCGTCTCCAGCTACACGCTGGGTTCGATCACCGACACCGCCGGCAATGCCATGGCCGCCCACGTCGTGCCCGTCAACAACATCGCCAACAACAACGGCATCGTCATCGACACCACGGCGCCCACCCTGGTTTCCCTGCTCGACCACACCCCGTCTGGCGCCACGCCGACCAATGCCACCAGCCTGGTTTTTGAGGCGACCTTCAGCGAGGCCGTCGCCGGCGTCAATGCCGCCGATTTTGCCGCCTCAGGTTCCACCGCCACGGTGACCAACGTCACCGGCGCCGGCACCACCTGGGACATCACTGTCAGCGGTGGCAACATCGCCACCTACACCGGCACCGAGACCCTGAGCTTCGCCTCTGGCGAGACCATCACCGACGCCATGGCCCACAACCCCAACGCCCTGGCCCATCCGGGCGCCACGGCCAGCTACAACGTGGACAACGCCGCGCCCTACGTCACGGCGTTCGACGCGTCGCCCAGCGTGAACACCTCTTCCTACGGCGTCGGCGAGGCCCTTACCATCACCGCCACCGTCAGCCAGCTGGTGCAGGCGGGTTCCCACTTTACCGCCACCCTCGACGACGGCGGCACGGTGGTGCTCTCCACGGTCGGTGCCGGCACCACCCTGACCGGCACCTACACCGTGGGCGCGGGCCAGAACAGCACGGACCTCACCGTCGCCAGTTTCAACACAGGCAACGTCGCCGACATCGCCGGCAATAACATGACATCCACGGCCCTGCCGACGGGCTCCAACATCGCCGACACCAACGGCATCGTCATCGACACCACCGCCCCCACGGTGACTTCCTTCGCCGACCTCACCCCGGCCGGCTCGCCGACCAATGCCACCAGCCTGGTCTACGAAGTCACCTTTAGCGAAGCCGTCACCGGCGTCGATACTGCTGACTTCCACGCCAGTGGCTCCACCGCCACCGTGACCAACGTGCACGCGGTCAATGCCTCCACCTACGACGTCACCGTCAGCGGCGGCAACCTGTCCAGCTACACCGGCACCGAGACCCTGGGCTTTGCCGTTGTACCCACCATCACCGACGCCGTCGTCCACACCCCCAACGCCCTGGCGGTACATACCGCCTCGGCCAGCTACACCGTCGATCACACCCCGCCCACCATCCTGGCCTTCCATACCGTGGACCCCGGTCCCGGCCTCGATGGCGACACCAATTCCTACGCCCTGAACGGCGTGATCCACCTGGAAGCCGTTGCCAGCGAGACCGTGACGGCGGGTTCCACCTTCAACGTCACCCTCGACACCGGCGCCGTCGTCACCCTGACCGCGGCGGCCAATGGCACCACCCTGACCGGTGACTACACCGTGGGCGCCGGTCAGCAGACACTGGACCTCACCGTGTCCAGTTTCACCGCGGGCAGCGTCACCGACCTCGCCGGCAATGCCATGGTTGCCCATACCGTGCCGGGTACGAATTACATCGCTGACAACAACCAGATCGTCATCGACACCGTGGCGCCCACCAGCACCATCGACGCCGCCTCCTATGTCGCCAGCACCGACACCCTGACGCTCACCGGCACGAACATGAACGAGATGCTGGCGGGCAACGTGGTCAACCCGGCCACCAACGTCATCAGTCAACTCGACCTGACCAAGGTGCTCTGGAACGATGGCGACGGCCATACCACCACCCTGGCGCAGATGCTCATTCACGACGCCGATGTGAGTTTGGGCGGTACCCATACCCTTGCGTCAGCCATCGCCGGCCTGGGTGCGACGGCGTATGTGCTCGACAATTACACCTTGCAGGTCGATCTGCCCGGGATGGCGTCCAGCACGACGGGCTTCGGCACCAGCTTCCTGAGCGGCCACACCTACTCGGCCATGGACAGCCTCAGCGTCAGCGCCGGCTTCATCAGCGACCAGGCCGGCAACCTCGACACCCTGGACGCGGCCAGCAACGTGCCGGTCATCGGCGCCATCAACCAGGGCGGCATGGCCATGGCGTACACGGCGGACATGGGCATCCTGGGCAACAACGTCATCAACACCACCCTGGACGAGAACACCGGGGTGAATGGCCATTACTACAACGACTACCTGACGTTCGACCCCACCGCCGGCGACACCATCACCCTCACCGGCGCCTCCGCCGCGCAGATGCAGCTGACCGACAACACCGGAGTCCTCGAACTGAAACAGTACGACTCCTGGGGCAACTGGAACGGCAGCGATTACTGGCTGCAGCTCTCCGGGCTGAGCATCAATTCCACCCTCGACGGTTCCGCGGTCAAGTTCGCCGACGGCTCCATGCTGCTGGTCAACAACACCGGCCACAGCATGCAGTTGGTGGGCGGCGTGGGCGCTGATCAGTTGGTGGCCGGCAACCAGGGCGACCGCTTGATCGGCAACGGCGGCAACGATCTGTTGATCGGCGGCGCTGGTTCGGATGCCATCTACGGCGGCACCGGCAACGACATCATCTACGGCGCTGGCGGCAACGACTACCTCAATGGTGGCCAGGGCGGTGGCACCACCTTCGTCTACGCCAACGATTTCAACGCGCACCATACCGCCTTCAACGGCAATGACGTGATCGTCAACTTCCAGACTGGCGTCGCCAATCCAGGCAACCCGGATGTCATTTTTCTGGCGGGCGCCGGGGACAGCGCATTGCATGCCGGCGCGGGCTTGGTGTTCGATGGTGTTACCCACCACCTGCTGGCGAGTTCCACGGCCGCGATCCAGTCCGGCAACGACACTCTGCTCCTGCTCAACGACGGCGAGACCATCCGCCTGATGGGGGTGACGGAGACGAACCTCACCACCGCCAACTTCGCCGCTGGCAGCTTCCTGTTGCACGACGCCAACATCGGCGGCTACTAAGTCGCCGTCCCATGGCCCGGCCCGCATCGTTCTCCCCAACCCGGGCGAGCTGGTGTGTCCCGGGCCGCGGGCCGCGAGCGAATATTTCATTTGAAGACGCGGCGGGCTGTCGCGTCTTCAATAAAGAGCTAAACAGTTTTCAGAAAATTTCTCCGCTGAACCCCAAGGAGTGAAGCAATGAACAATCATTTCCGTACCAAGATCCTGGTTGCCGCCGTGTTGTCGACCCTCGCCGCTGGCGCCGTCGCCGCGCCCCTCGACAATGCCGGTGGCTTTGCCATCGACGCCAACAACAGCTTTTTGCCCAATGGTGGCGTCGGTAGCATCCTTACCATGGGATCCGGCAGCGCCATCAACGGCACCACGGCGGGCGTGGGCTTCTCCCTGGGGGGCAACACGCTGAACCTGGTGGACGGCAACTCCAGCATGACCCTCACCCAGAACAGCTTTAACCTGAACGACGTCTCCGGGCTGACCTCCACCTCCGCCGCCATCAGTTATGACGGCTCCGGCAACGCCGCGATGACCCTGGTGGACACGACGGGCGCCAACGTCACCACGCTTACCGGCAACAGCGTCACCTCCAACGTCTTCAGCACCGGCCAGACCGGCCCGGCCAACGGCACCCTGGGCGGTCTGACCCTGAACCTGACCGACGGCACCAATTCCAGCACCACCGTTACCCAGAACAGCGTTTCCATCCAGGCCGTCGCCCCCGGCACCTCCGCCAGCGCGACCATGGGCTACGACGGCAGCGGCAATGGCGTGGTTCAGACCGTGGACACCACCGGCCAACTGACCACGACCATGGGCAATGGCGCCCTGAAGATCAGCAACACCACGAATCCGATCCCGGCGGACCAACTCAATACCGTACTGAACAACGCCAACAACTCTATCGTCGGCACCGTCAGTACTGTGATTTCAGGCGATCCGGCTGCTGGCGGCAACAGTACTGCCACCCTGAACCTGACCCAGGGCGCGGCCGGCAGTTCTTCCCTGACCTTTTCCACCGCGACGGGCGTGACCCACGGCCTGACCGTGAACGCGAACCAGGCCACCCTGTCCGGCGGTACCGCTTCCACCACCGTGACCCTGAACAACGCCGGCATGAACGTGGCCGACACCACCAACGGCCAGACCTTCAACGTCAGCAACACCGGCGTGGCCATGGTGGGCAATGCCGCCGGCACCGCCGGCACCCTGAACGTGACCAATGGCGGCGCCACCAATGCGTTGTCCGTCACCGGTAACGCCGCCGGCGCCAGCGTCGACGTCAACACCACCACCAACAACGTCGCCACCATCGCCAGCAATGGCGGCACCCAGTCCGTCGTGGTGGATGGCGTGAACGGCAACACTACCTTGAATAGCGGCGCCAACAGCGTGCAGGTCAACAGCGGAACCGGCACCACCGTGACCGGCAACCTGACCGCCAACGGCGGCACCAACCAGATCGGCGCCACCGGCGGCGCTTCGGCCAACAACATCACCGGCACCAACACCGTCACGGGCGCCACCACGGTCAACAACAGCGGCGCCTTCACCACCGACATCGGCACCGGCGCGAACACCGGCACCGTCAGCCTGGGTAATGCGACCAACAGCGTCGACATGTTCGGCGGCAGCAACACCGTGGGTATCGCGGGCACCTCGACCAACCTCGTCACCGGTGCGAACAACACCATGACGGCGACGGGCACCAACGCTATCAACGGCACCACCAACATCAACACGACCACGGCGGCCGGCACCCTGACCACCATAGGCAATGCCGCCAACCTGGTCACCGATCAGTCCCTGCAGATCAACGGCGCGATGTCTTCCTCCGGCAACGCCACCATCGCCACGGCGGCTAGCACCACCAACACCTTTGGTTCGGGCAACGGTGCCACGAACACCATCGGTGGCGGCACGGCCTCGGCCAACACCATCGGCCTGGCTGGTTCGTCCACCAACACCGTAACCGGCGCGGCCAACTTCATCACCTCGACCGGCGCCAACACGGTTTCCGGCGCCAGCAACGGCATTACCGCCACGACTGGCAGCAACACCATGGACGCCAACTCGGCCAACCAGTCCAACACGCTGAATGCCAATGGCACGAACGGTTCCAACGTCATCAGCGCGACGGGTACGGGTGGCAGCAACGCCATGACGGCCGCGGTCTCCAACACGTTGACCGCCGCGACCAACAACCTGGTGGCCACCACCAACAACATTGGCACGACGGCTGCGAATACCAATAACAACATTGGTAATCTCGCCACCTCGACCAACACCATCGCCGGTACCGCCAACAGCATGACGGCGAGTACGGGCAACAACACCATCACCGCCTCCGTCGGCAACAACTCCATCATCGCCGGCAGCCAGCAGATCGACGTGAATGCCAACGGCAGCGTTAACGGCGTGAACATTGCCGGCACCGGCACGACGAACGGCGTCTCGATGTCCGGCACGGTGGGCGCGAACACGGCCACGGCCAATCTGGCGGGCACTGCCGCGACTTACCTCAACAGCAACAACAGCGGCCTGAACGTCGGTGCGGCAAGCACTTCGGTGGTCGGTGGCGATGGTTCCGCCAACGCGGCGAACATGGTGCTCAACACCGGTTCCGCTTCCCTGCTGAGCGGCGGGTCTTCGGGCAACCGCGGCCTGACCGTGGACACCACCGCCAGCAACACCATCCTGACTGGCGGCAATGCCACGACCGCATCGACCTTGGACTTGAACAACACCACCGCCAGCATGACCACCGCCACCAAGGGCGGCCTGGTCGTGACCGACAACACCAGCGCGGTGTTGAACGGCGGCACGGCGGCGGCCAGTTCCACGGTGACCCTGAACGCGAACACGGCCTCGGTGTTGACCCAGAACAGCAGTGGCCTGAACGTCAACAACAACGGCACGGTGAGCCTGCTCAACAATGCCAACGCGGTTGCTTCCGGGCTGAACATCAATGCCGCGGGCACCACGGTTTCGTTGTTGAACAACGTGGCGGATGCCTCGAACTCGCTTCTCGGCCATGGCCTGAGCATCGGTGCTACCTCGACCCTGCTGACTGGTGGTAGTAACTCCTCCAGCCTGTTGTTGCAGAACGGTAACGCGGCGTTGTCGGTGGGCACCGCGACCTCGACCACGGAAGTCCAACTGCTGAACGCGCAAAATCTGGGTGGCGGCACGACCCAGGTGGATGTCGGCACGGCTGTGATGACCAACACCAACAACCTGCTGGGTGGTCATAACAACGTCGGCACCACCGTGGCTGGCTCGGTGAACACGATTGGTAACGTGGGCACCTCGGTCAACACCATGACGGGTTCCACCAACGCCATCACGGCCACGGCGGGCAATTCGATCACGACCTCCGGCGGTAACAACACGATCACGGCATCCGCCGGCATGAACGTGATTACGGGTCAGACTGGTAACAGCATGACCGCAACCACCGGCAACAACGTGGTCAATGCCGCCGCCGGCATGAACCTGGTGACTGGCCAGACCGGCAACACCATCACCGCGACGACGGGTACCAACACCATCAACGCGGCGGCAGCCAACAACGTCATCACGGCGGCCACGACCAACGCCATCACGGCGGGTACCAGCAACACCATGACGGCTACCGCCGGCAGCAACACCATCACGTCGGCCGCGGGTGCCAACACGGTGGTGACCAGCGCGGCGGGTCAGGTGTCCGGCACCTACGCGACTGGCACGGGTACCACCAACGGTATCCTGCTGACCGGCACCGGCGGCACTTATGGCGTGGCGATCAATGGCGGCAACAGCGCCACGCCGGCTGTTCAATCCTCCATGACTCTGAACTCCACTCAGGCCATCATGAAGACCGCCAACAGCGGTGGCGTGGTCGTGACCGACAATGTTTCCGCGCGCATGACCGGCGGTGCCACGGGCGGCGCAACGCCCGGTTCCAGCCTGACTCTGGATGCGAACGGCGCAACCTTCGCGAAAAACGATGGCTTGGGCAGTCCGGTTCAGGTGCATGGCGTGGCGGACGGCACGAACAGCTACGACGCCGTCAACTGGGAACAGTTGAAGAAGGCGTACGCTGGTGTGGCGACCGTTTCCGCCCTGGCGGCCATTCCCGCTCCGATGCCCGGCAAGAGCAACAGCGTCGGCGTCGGCTACGGCCACTTCATGGGTCTGGATGCGATCGCGATCGGCTACAAGGGCGCGGTCACTCCCAACATGCAGGTCACGGCGGGTCTGGGTTATGCCACCACGGGTCAGACCTCCTACAACCTGGGTGCAGGCTGGAGCTGGTAAGCGGTTGCTGTAGCAGGAACGAAAGGGCCGCCTTCGGGCGGCCTTTTTTCGTGGAAGCGGCCTCCCGGCCGCGACCGCCCCGGCAGGGGCGTATGTCGGGACAATGCTCTGGCGCCCTGTTCGCGCCTGGACACTTTTACGCAAACGAATCCAGGAACGAATATCGGATTGCCTGGTCGAGAATTACTTGTATGCAGACATGGACCGTGCTTCCACTCGGTTTTCGTGGTCAGTCTGTGCCATCTTCACCCTCCAGCTATCGCGGCCGGGGCCGCTTCGACCTGTTCAGGCGGATTGCGGTAGAGTTCCAACCTGGTCGCGGGGCCACTTTTCCCATGGAGTAACAATGAGTCGTTCGCTACGAAACACCGTGATGCTGTTATCTGCCCTGACCACCCTGGGCGGGCTACAAACCGCCCGGGCCGCGGATCTTGCCGTGCTCAACGCCGCCTGCAAATCCGCCATGCAGGGTAACAACCTGGCAACCGCCGAGCACGACTGCCTGGCCGCCCTCAAGGGGGCCGAGGCCAGGAAGCGGGCCGATCCCGCGGCTCAGGCCCAGGCCTTTGACAACATGGGCGATGTCTATCTGGCCAAGGGCAAGCCGGTCGATGCGGAGGCCACCTATCGCCGCGCCATCACGGTGCGGGATTACGCCTTCGGCAAGTACAGCGGGGAAACCGCGATTTCCTACGAGAAAATCGGCAACGCCCTGCTGCGGCAGAAGAAGTGGGCGGACGCCGACGTCATGTTCGCGCGCGCCCTGGACAACCGCGAGAAGACATTCGGCAGCCAGAGCCGGGAAGTGGCGGATACCCTCAATGCGATGGGCATCTCGGAGATGGTGGCCAACAATCCCGCCAAGGCCGAGAGCAGCTTCCGCCGTTGCCTGCAAATTCGCGAAAAACTGTTCGGTACGCGCAACGCGGATGTCGGCCGCACCTACCAGAATCTGGCGGTGACGATCCAGGCCAGCAAGGGCGGCGATGCCGCCGCGCCCTATTTCGTCCAGGCGCTGACTTCCTTGGAAGCGGCTCTGGGCAAGGACGATCCGGCCCTGGCGG
>CAIXFP010000707.1 GCA_903918705.1 uncultured Pseudomonadota bacterium | reverse complement strand
CCTACCCGCGCACCCGATGCCGGGGCTTTTCAATCACCCACCCGGACGGGCCTCCCGTCTGGGGGCCTCCGTCCAATTTCCTTCTGGAGGCCACATGGCTCTGATCTTCCCGCGCCTGGCGCACAACTTCATCAAAAATGGCTATTACCCCACCGACGAGGTGACCCTGGAGCGGATCCTTTCCGCCCTGGACATCGGCGCCGGAAGGGTCCGCATTTTCGATCCCTGCTGTGGCGAAGGGGTGGCGCTGGCCGAGGCCAAGCATCACCTGGCCGAATGCGGCGCTGCCGTGACCGCCCTGGGAGTGGAGTTCGACCCGGAACGTGCCTGGCACGCGAAGGGGCTGCTCGACACCGTGGCGCACGCGGACGTGAACGACGTGTTCGTGACCGCGCGCAGCCTCGGGCTGTTGTTCCTGAACCCTCCCTACGGCGCTGTCGTTTCCGACAAAGCCGGAACCGGGGACGACGCCAAGCGTGAGCGCCTGGAAAAGATCTTCTACCGCAAGACGGTGCCGTGGTTGCAGTTCGGCGGCGTCATGGTGTTGATCATTCCGAACTACGCGCTGGATGCCGAGTTCGCCGCCATGGTCGCCCGCAATTTCGAACGGGTGACGATACACATGGCGCCGGAGCAGCAGTTCAAGCAATGCGTGGTGATCGGCGTCAAGCGCCGGGCGGATAGCCCGGATCTGGCGATCGCGAAAGCGCTCGAAGCGGCGGGCCGGGGGGAACTCCCGCCTGAACTGCCTGAGGGCTGGTGTGGGGAACCCTACCTTGTGCCGGCGATGACGGCGGAAGAGGGGTTTTCCTTCACCTCGATGCGCATCGACGGCGCCCAGTTGGACGCCGAGGTTAGCCGCCTTGGAACCCACACCCTGTGGCCCCAGTTCGGCGCCATGTACGGGCGTATCACCTTGCCCGCAAGGCGGCCGTTGCGCGATCTATCCAGGTGGCACTTGGCACTGGCGCTGGCCGCTGGCCAGATTTCCGGCGTGGTGCGATCCGACTCCA
Source organism: uncultured Pseudomonadota bacterium (assembly GCA_903918705.1). Lineage (GTDB taxonomy): Bacteria > Pseudomonadota > Gammaproteobacteria > Burkholderiales > Thiobacillaceae > PFJX01. Next base: position 981 of record CAIXFP010000707.1, on the reverse strand, counting down.
GAACCCTGCTCATCAAGGGCGACACCTTCAAGGAGAAGGCGCGCGCCGTGGATCAGGAATTCAGGGAAGACGGCAGCATCGTCGAAACCATCCGCATGACCGACATCTTCGTGCCGGTGATTCGGGGCCTTGATTTCACGCCTGGGCCTGGATTTGGCCAGGTGGTGACGATTCGGTAGGCAATTTCAATGACACACCCGCGGGGAGCGCCGTTCCCCGCCGGGGCATGGTCTCCCTGTTGTTTAATTCACAGGAGACCATCATGGGATGGACGATTTCTTTCGACAAAACTCGATCAGAAATGATCGCTGAACGCACCCGTAGCACCACTCAAGCGGATGGCACGCGCTGGGAATGTCTCCGGCATACCGCCGTGGGCAATGTGCTTTGGGTCGTCTGGGAAGTGACCCCAGGCGAACCGGTGCCTCCCCGCGCATTCCGGCCGCCGTATCGCTTCATCGGTTGCGATTTGCTCGCTCCCGGCGGCAAGGGCTGGGGATGGGGGTACAAGGATATGTGCGAAAGCATGGGGCCTTGCTATTACACCTGTCCGCTGGCCTATCTGGAATTGGTGCCTGTAGTGGCCAATGCCGAATGGCGCCAGCAGGTGCGCGAGTACCATTTCGCCAGGAACCGCAAGGTGAATGTCGGGGACCGGCTGGTTTTCAAGGGCCTCTCGATCCCCGATGTGGAGATCGTGGAAAAGGTCGGGCGCCGGCTGGTCGGCATCCACGCCGGATGCCGGTACCGGATCTCGCCCAAGGTGCTTGCTCACGTGGTTGAACACCACGCACGGTAACCGTCAACGCTATCAACCCGCCTGGGGAATGCCTCCCCGCGCGGGGAAGTTCTCCTCTGGCAATTTCAGGAGAACCAAACCATGGCCCGTTATGTGGTCGAGTATGAGTTGGACTACCAGCACCGCGTCCAGGTCGGCGTTGAAGCCGAGTCACCCAAGGAAGCCGTGCAGAAAGCAGATCT
>CAIXFP010000706.1 GCA_903918705.1 uncultured Pseudomonadota bacterium | reverse complement strand
GAGCAGCACGGCGAGCAGCACCAGGAGCAGGGAACCGCGCAGAATGGCGGCGCGGATGGTGGCGGCGCGGGTCCGCCGCGCGCGCCCGCTCACGCCGCCCCGCCTGGAGTTGTGGATTGCCTACGGTACACTTCGCCACCTCATGAATAACGCCCTGCCCGCCTCCCGCTCCGTGGAGACCACCGGAGAATTCGACTTGCCGCCACGACGCCTCAGCCTCTCGCAACGCCTGGCGCGGAGCCTGGCCTGCGCCTGTCTCCTGGCGGCCCCGCTGTTCGCCCGGGCCGCCCCTTACGAACTGGGCCAAGGTTACCCCATTGCCGGGCCGCTGCTCATCGCCAGCGGCTATGTCAGCGTGCGCGCCGCGCAACTGGAAGGCGAGCCCGGCAAGCTCAGCCTGGAAGACGTCAGCCTGTTGCTGCACGGCGACATCAGCCCGGTGTGGCACTTTTTCTCCGAGATCGAACTGGCCAACGCCCTGGTCTACAGCAGCCAGGGACTGAAAACCAGGGATGCCGACCTGGATTTCGAACGCCTCTATCTCGACCACAACCTGAGCGCCCGGACCACCTTGCGCCTGGGCAAGTTCCTGACCCCGGTGGGCCGCTGGAACCTGATCCACGCCGACCCCCTGGTCTGGACCGTGTCGCGCCCCCTGACCACCGCCGCCGCGTTCGCCCGCAACGCCTCCGGGGCCCAGGTTCTGAGCAGTTGGCCGCTGGCGAACGCCGCCCTCGACTTCACCGCTTACCTCGACGACTCGGCCAGCCTGGACCCGTCCGAAGGCCAGGAGAGCACCTATCTCGATCTCGGCGTGCAGCCCAATCCCCCGAGTTCCTTCCGCCATGGCGGCGGCGCCCGGATGCTGTACCGGAATTTCGACGACAGCCTGCAGATCGGCTTGTCGACCGCCCGCTACACACTGAAGGATCTGCCCGGCACCAAGTCTTTGGTGGGGGCGGACTTCTTCTACGGCCACAACAATCTGGAACTGACCGGGGAAACCGTCTACCGCGACGACCACCAGGGCGGTGGCCGCGCCGAATGGGGCGCCTTCCTGCAACTAGCGGTTCCCCTGGGGGCTGGTTTCTACGGCATCGCCGAGCAGGAACACTACCAGGCCGCCCTGTTCCCCCACTCGGTCGACAGCACCAGCCTGGGCATCACCTGGCGGCCGAACCCGGCGTTCTCCATCAAGCTGGAACAGCGCCAATCCCGCGGCCTGGAACGCCTGGCCCCGGACGGCTGGCTGTGTTCCCTCGCCGTGCTCCTGTAACGATCCGCCATGCCCGTCCGCACCCTTCTGGCCGTATTCGCCTGCCTGCTCCTGGCCGGGCGGGCGGACGTCAGCCGGGCCGACGAAAGCCTGGCGGTCATCACCGGTCCGAACCGGCCCGCCATCGCCTTCAACCACGCCAACCTGGAGGACATTTTCCTCAAGCGCATCCAGGTGGACGATGGCGGCAACCCCCTGGTGGCCCTCAACCTGCCGCCGGAGCAGGCTCTGCGCGAGGCTTTTTCCCTGACCGTGCTGGGCCGCCGCTCCGGCGCGTTGCAGCGCTACTGGACCGAGCAGTATTTCCACGGCATTCCCCCCCCTTTCGTGGTCCATTCCCCGGAAGCCATGCTCCGCTTCGTCGCGGAAACCCCCGGCGCCATCGGCTACGTGGCGCTGTGCCAGGTGGACAAGCGGGTGCAGGTGGTGGCGCGCCTGGCGGTGCCGCCGGATCTGGCCGGACGGGTACGCCACGCCTGCGAGACGCAGTAGGAGCGGCCTTTCGGCCGCGATTACCTGGACATCTCCCGACGGGCGAATGGTGAAGCGGTACACAGCCACCGGGTATGACAGCTCGAACACACGGCCCGCAACGACTGTCACCAATTTTTGCGCACTGCAAGGATCGGCACCCCGCATCAAGCCGTGGAATTCATTGTTTATCCTTATAAATCATTAACCTACTGACATGGCACGGTAATCGCTAAAAGACTTCCATGAACCCTCATGGAATCGCCAGCATGAACCTCGCCACCTCCCTGTTCGTCGACGCCGGCGTCGACCCGCTGCTCACCGAATTGCCGGTGCCCATCCTGGCCCGTCACATCGGCCTGGTTCACCCGCAACGTCCGCCGATCCAGGCCTTCATTCGCGAGGTGTTCCGCCAGGCCCATGGCGCCGAGGTGTATTCCTTCCATCCCGGCCTGCTCAGCTTTACCGCCGGCGGCAACCAGCGCGCCGTGCTGGGCTACCGCGACCCGCTGCAAGCTCCCCTGTTCGCCGAGCAATACCTGGAGCGACCGGCCCAGGAGCTGGCCAGCGACCTCCTGGACCTGGAAGTGCGCCGCGACCAGATGGTGGAGGTGGGCAATCTGGCCCTGGCCGATCCCGGACATGCCCGCTGGGTCATTGCCGCCAGTACCGCATTCCTGGCCGCGGCTGGCTATCGCTGGGTCCTGTTCACCGCGAACCGGTCCCTGGCCAACGCCTTCCAGCGCCTGGGCCTGAAG
>CAIXFP010000705.1 GCA_903918705.1 uncultured Pseudomonadota bacterium | reverse complement strand
CGTCGACGAAGCTCTGGGCCAGGGCGGCGATGACCAGGTGGTGGCCGTTGAAGGCGAACAGGATCAGGGTCGTGGAAAGCGTCATGAATTGCGCGACCACCGGGGTTTGCGCGCCGTTGATCGGATCGAACATGGTGGCGAAGGAGAGGCCCATCTGCATGGCCATGAATTGGCCGGCCACCTCGAAAATGGCGAAGACGATGCGCAGGCTGAACCCCAGCACGACACCGATGGCGATCTGTTGCAGCAGCACCACGAGTCCGTCGCCGGACGCCAGGGCCACCGGGGCGGGAACGGGCAGAATGGGAGCGATGGCGAGGGTGAGGATGACGCCCAACACCACCCGGATGCGCACGGGGATGGAGCGGTTGCCCAGGAGCGGGTCGACGGACAACCAGGCGAGGATGCGCGCCAGAGGGAACACGAACAGGGCCAACATCGCGTCGAGATCGGTGCTGGACAGGGTGAGCATCAGCCCACCAGGGTGGGAATGCTCCCGAACAGGCGCACCACGTAATCCACCAGCAGTTGCACCGCCCAGGGGCCGGTCAGCACCAGCACCACGAACATCACCAGCAGCTTCGGGATGAAGGTCAGGGTCATCTCGTTGATCTGGGTGGCGGCCTGGAAAATACTCACCAGCAGGCCCATCACCAGCGATGCCAGGAGCAGCGGCCCGGCCACCAGCATGGCCACCTCCAGGGCCTGGCGGACGATGGAGATGACGGCATCGGCGTTCATGGGACTACCTTCCTGTCGCCGGCGCGACATCCTCCCTCGAGAAGGTGGGCGCCGCCTTCGGGCGGCCGGGCGGCGGCGCTCATATCTGGAAGGTCTGCACCAGGGACGAAATCAGCAGGCCCCAGCCATCGGCCAGCACGAACAACATGATCTTGAACGGCAGCGACACCAGCGTGGGCGAAAGCATCATCATGCCCATGGACATCAGCACGCTGGCCACCACCATGTCGATGACCAGGAAGGGAATGAAGACGATGAAGCCGATCTGGAACGCGGTCTTCAACTCGCTGATGATGAAAGCGGGCACCAGCACCTTGAGGGGCGTGTCCTCCGGCCCGGCCAGGGGCGGAATTCTGGCCAGGCGCACGAACAGGGCCAGGTCTTCCTGGCGGGTCTGTTTCAGCATGAAGGACTTGAGCGGCTGGGCGCCCCGGTTGGCCGCTTCCACCAGGGAAATCTGGTTGTCGCTATAGGGTTTCCAGGCGCTGTCGTAGATCTTGTCGAACACCGGCCCCATGATGAAGAAGGTCAGGAACAGCGACAGGCCGATAATGACCTGGTTGGGCGGCGCCTGCAGCGTGCCCATGGCCTGACGCAACAGGGACAGCACGATGACGATGCGGGTGAAGGAGGTCATCATCAACAGCGCGGCGGGCAAAAAGGTCAGCGCCGTCAACAGCAGCAGGGCCTCGATGCTGAAGGTGTAGTTGGTGGCGCCGCCGGCGCCAGGACTGCTGGAGAAGGCGGGGATGCCGGGCGCGGCCAGCGCTGTGAGAGGCAGGAAAGCCAGCATCAGGGCGCCGGCCAGTTGTAGCGCAGGCATCCTGCCTGCATCCTTTGTTTGATCAGATTGACGAGCAGGCTGGAAGCCTGCGCTACACACCTCGTGTCTCACGCCTCACCCCTTACGCCCACGCAGCACTTCCTTGAGCTTGTCGGAGAAACCCGACAGGGGATCGCGCGGGGCCTGGGCGCTCACGCCCTGTGGGCGCGGCAGTGTGTGCAGGGTGTTCACCTGGCCGCCGCCCACACCCAGCAGGAGCCAGGTTTCGCCCACTTCCACCACCACCAGCTTTTCCCGGGTGCCGAGCATGACGCCGCCCACCACCTTGACCACGCCCTGGGCGCCGGTCTGGCCGGGAGAGAAGCGGCGCATGAGCCAGAAAAAGGCCATCAGGATCGCGAGGACGACGAGCAGGCCGAGCAGGCCCTGCCACAGGGCGGCACCGGTGGACAGGGCGGGGGGCGGGCTGCTCGCACCCCAGGCCGGGGCGGCGAGCAGCGCGGCTGCGAACGCCGGCTTCATCGGTTGATCCGACGCAGGCGCTCGGCCGGGCTGATGATGTCGGTCAGGCGGATACCGAACTTGTCGTTGACCACCACCACCTCGCCCTGGGCGATGAGGCAGCCGTTGACCAGCACGTCCATGGGTTCGCCGGCCAGGCCGTCCAATTCCACCACGGAGCCCTGCGCCAGTTGCAACAGGTTGCGGATGGCGATCTTGGTGCGGCCCAGTTCCACGGTGAGGTGGACCGGAATATCGAGGATCAGGTCGAGATTGTTGGCGGCCGGGGCGACGGCCTCGCTAGCGAAGTTCTGGAAGATCTGCGCCTTGGGCACCGCGGCGGAGGCGGCCGCCTTGTCCGCCACTTCCTGTTCCGCCAGGGCGGCGGCCCAATCGTCCGCGCCGGAGTCGGCGCCGGAATCGGCCGGGGCGGCGGCTTCCTGCTCGGCCAGGGCGGCGGCCCAGTCGTCGGCGGAGAGGTCTTTTTCCGCGTCTTCGCTCATCGCTTGCTTCCCAGGCAGGCCATGCGGTCAGCGCCTTGCAGGATACGGTCGACCTTGAGGGCCAGTTGCCCGTTTTTCTGGCCGTAACGGCACTGGAACAGCGGTACGCCGTCGACTTGCGCCACCACGGCTTCCGGAACATCCAGGGAGATCACATCGCCCACCTTGAGATCGATTATCTGGCGCAGGGTCACGGGCGCCTGCCCGAGGTTTGCCACCAATTCCACTTCCGCATCCTGCACCTGCATGGTCATCTGGGAGACCCAGCGCTCGTCCAGTTCGGCCCGGTCGGCCTGCATGGTGCTGGTGAGCTGGTCCCGAATCGGCTCGATCATACTGTAGGGGATGCAGACGTGGAAATCGCCGCCGCCGGACCCCAGTTCGATGTTGAAGGTATTCACCACCACCACCTCGGTGGGCGTGGCGATGTTGGCGAACTGGGTATTCATCTCCGAACGCACGTATTCGAAGTCGATGGGATGGATGGTTTCCCAGGCCTTCTTCATTTCCTCGAAGGCCACATCCAGCATTTTCCGGATGATGCGCTGCTCGGTGGGCGTGAAATCGCGCCCTTCCACGCGCATGTGGTAGCGCCCGTCGCCACCGAACAGGTTGTCCACCACCAGGAACACCAGGTTGGGGTCGAACACGAACAGCGCGGTGCCGCGCAGCGGATTCATGTGCACCATGTTCAGGTTGGTGGGCACCACCAGATTGCGCACGAACTCGCTGTACTTGATGACCGTCACCGGCCCGACGGAGATTTCCGCGCTGCGCCGGATCAGGTTGAACAGGCCGACCCGGAAATTGCGGGCGAAACGCTCGTTGATGATTTCCAGCGTGGGCATGCGCCCGCGCACGATGCGTTCCTGGCGGCCGATGTCGTAGGCGCGCACACCGCCGGAACCTTCCTCGGCCGCCGCGTCTTCGGGCTCTCCGGTGACCCCGCGCAACAGGGCATCAACTTCCTCTTGGGAAAGGATGTCGTCAGCCACAAGCGCCTCTGCGTCCGCCTACTGGATGATGAAGGCCGCGAACAACACTTTCTTCACGCCCTTGGATTTCGATTTCACACCGATGGCGTCGTTGACCGCCTTCTGGACATCATCGGCCAACTTGGCCTTGCCCTCGGATTGGGACAACTCTTCCGCGGTCTTGCTGGACAACAGGCGGATCAGGGCGTCGCGTATCTCGGGCATGTGGTCCTTGACCTTTTCCTGCACCTTCGTGTCCGCCAGGCGCAACTGGATGTCCGTCTGCAGATAGGACTCCTGATCGGCCAGATTGACGGTGAACTGATCCAGCTTCTCGTACACCGGATGTTCGTCCGCACTGCCGCTGTCTTCCTCATCGGCGGCGGCGTCTTCCTCGCTATGGCCTTTCTTGGCCTTCTTCTCCGCAGCCGGCTTGGCCAACAGAAAGACCGCACCACCGGCCGCCAGCGCCAGCACGACGACGGCGGCCACGATGATGATGAGCAACTTCCCCTTCTTCTTCGGCGTTTCAGCTTCTGGCGGGGCGGCATCCTTGGCCATGGCATCTCTCTCCGGGTGACTGGCAAATCTGTATTACAGACAAAATATCACACAAAAACAGTGTGTTCGTGAAAAAAGCTTAAGTTCTTTATTACGATACGTCCAACGCGAAGGCAAGCACCTTCAGCGATAACATCGGAATAGTAGGGGATTTCTTGAGGAGCGGGCGCGCAAACAGGCCTGATGCCGCAAGGGCGTGGGAAAGTCCCGCCCGCCTTTATACGTAGAGATCGACCAGGCCGACACCGGCACGGAGGGCCTGACTGGTGGCCGCCATCTGAGTGACTCGCGCCGCGCCGCTGGCATATTCGTCGGACGACCGACCGGAGCGCCCTCCCGGATCGCCGCGGGAGAAGGCTTCCTGCTGAACCTGAGCGTTGCCCAGGGCGATACCGGACTGGGCCAGCAATTCCCGCAACCGGGGCAGCGCTGCCTCGATGGCATCGCGCACCACGGGATGTGGGGAAAAGAACTGGGCGCCCGCATCGCTGCCGCTGACCGTCAGGCGAACTTCCAGTGGTCCGAGTTGGGGGGGATTCAGGGACAAATCCGCCGTGTGAGTGCCGTTGCCCGCCAGCCAGACGATCTTCTCGGACAATTCGGCGGGGAATGCCTGGCTGCGCAGCGGCGCTTCCACTGCGACCTGCACCCGGGCTTCCGATGCTCGCGGCAAGGACTCGAACTGGCTGAACGTGCGTGTGGAAGCGGCATCCATGGCATCGATGGCGGAGTGCTTCGGGGTGTCGTTGGCCGACTTCGCCGGCACCGTCTCCGTGGCACCGGCCACGGTCGCCGCGGCGCTGGCGACTTGCGGCGATGGCTGCGCGGACGGCAACTCTTGCCTGCTGGCCGTAGCCGTGGCGGCAGAAGTTGCCGCCATATTCCGGGTCGGGCCGCGCGGCCTGGCCGTTGCCACGCTCGCGTCGCTCGATTTTGCGGTGGCGCCATCCTTGGCCAGCATGGCCGTGATCAAGGGCAAGGCCATGGCCGGATCGGCCGAGGCTGCCGCGCTGGCCGTCGCTTCAGCCGCGGCCACGGCGGCGGCTTTCCTGGCCGAACCCATGCGGGGCGGAGCCGTGGCCGCGTTGCCGGCATCGCCCATGGCGCCAGGGGCATCGCTGGTCGTGCCGGCACCAGGTGCTGTGACTGGCGCTGTTTGCGGCAAAGCCACGGCGGGATCGCCAGCCGTCGAAGCTTGGACGTCGACCGTAATCCCCGAAAGTGGCTCGGAAGTTGGCGCGGCCTGGCGCGCCCGCGACGGCAGGTCGGTGTGGGCCAAGTTCTGGGAGGGGCTCGTCTTGCCGCCGCCTCGACTCCAGGTCGAGGTCGTGGCGTCGGCGGCCATCGAATACTGGGTGTCGACCGTTGTTCCGACACCCGGCAATGGGGCCGGTGCAGCCGGGGGCGAGGCCGTGGCGCTGGCCGGTGACGGCACCGGGGCGGCTGTCAGACCGCCGCTGGGCGCTTGAGTCACCGTAGGTTGGGCAAAGCGCGGCGTGCCCAACATGGGGGCGGATTGTTGGGCACTCTCCACATTGCCCAAGCTACGGTTTACGGTTCCAACGGCTGAATTCAGATTCAGTCCGGCATCCGGCGAGGGGGCCGGGGCGGTCGGGGGCGAGGCCGTGACGCTGACCGGTGGCGGCACGGGAGCAACAGTTTGTCCGCCGCCGAACGTTTGTGCCGGCGCCACCGTGGGCGACACCGGGGCGTCGGCGTCCACTGAATACCG
>CAIXFP010000704.1 GCA_903918705.1 uncultured Pseudomonadota bacterium | reverse complement strand
TTCTTCAACGATCCGGTGCTCCCCGACAATGGCCATGCTGGCCACAACTGGCGCGACGATTTCCAGATGGCGCTGCATATCCAGGACGATGTGCGCGTCGTGCGGCCAACCGGCAACCTTTTCCTGACCAACATTCACCGGGTCTATCTCGGCGAGGTGCCGGAGCCCTCGCTTGAGGATGACGATCTGCGCGACTACTTCCTCGCGCCGTTCGGCGCCAAGCCGGTCGGCAAGACCACAGACAGCAACACCGACCTGGGCGAAATCGTGCGCGAGATTGATGAACTCGCCGTGTTCAACGACGAAGCGCACCACATCCACGACAGCCGCCTGGCGTGGTTCCAGTGCATCCAGGACATCCACCATCAACTGCTGCAGAAAGACCTGCGCCTGGCGATCCAGGTGGACGTGACGGCCACGCCGCGCCACGACAACGGCGCGATTTTCGTGCAGACCGTGAGCGACTACCCGCTGGTCGAGGCCATCGCGCAGAACGTGGTCAAGCAGCCGGTGCTGCCGGATGCGGCCAGCCGCGCCAAGCTGGCCGAACAGAAAAGCCCGATCATCTCCGAGAAATACGCCGATTACCTCAACCTGGGCATCGAGGAATGGCGCAAGAGCTACGCCGAACACGAGAAGTTGGGCAAGAAGGCCGTGCTGTTCGTCATGGTGGACGACACCAAGAACTGCGACCAGGTGGGCAGCCATCTGGAGAATATTTGCCCTGAGTTACAAGGCGCGGTGCTGGTGATTCACACCAAGAACAACGGCGAGATTTCTGAGGCCGCCTCCGGCAAAAGCAAGGAGGAGCTGGAGATTCTGCGCCGCCAGTCGAATGAAATCGACACCTGGAAATCGCCCTACAAGGCGATTGTCTCGGTGCTCATGCTCAAGGAAGGCTGGGACGTGCGCAACGTCACCACCATCGTCGGCCTGCGCGCCTATGCCGCCAAGAGCAACATCCTGCCGGAGCAGACCCTGGGGCGCGGCCTGCGCAGCATGTATTTCGGCAGTGACCAGCGCGAAACCGTGTCGGTCATGGGTACGCCCGCCTTCATGGACTTCGTGGAATCCATCCAAAATGAAGGCGTCACCTTCGACCGTGTCCCCATGGGCGGCGCCGGTGGACGGGAACGGCAAGATTCTCTGGTGGTCGAGGTCGAGACCGAATCCCCTGACAAGAACATCGACGAACTCGACATCACCGTGCCGCGCCTAACCCGGCGCTTCATCCGGGAATTCAAAGACCTGACCGAACTGGAGCCAGAACACTTCGGCAACCAGAAGCTGCCGGTCAAGGCCTTCACGCCGGAAGAAACCCGCGAGATTGTTTTCAAGACCATGCTCGAAGGCGAAGTCGATCACACCCTGCAACTGGATGGCAGCGGGCCAGGCGATTACCGCTCCGTGGTGGCGTTTTTTACCAAGCAACTCCTCAAGGACTTGCACCTCGTCGGCGGCTACGACCAGCTCTATCCCAAGGTCAAAACCTTCCTCCGCGACCACCTCTTCACCAGCCCCGTCGATCTGGAAGACCCAGTGATCTTGCGAAACTTGTCCGAGCCGGAAGTCAGCAAGGTGGTGTTCGACCACTTCCGCGCCGCGATCAACGCCTTGACGATCTACGAAGGCGGCAGCTCGCGCATCGACGGGCATATCCGGCTGCGCGACACCCGGCCGTTCCGAACCGAACCGCGCGGCTATGTGCAGCCGAAAAAATCGGTATTCAACCGCATCGTCGGCGAGGCCAACGCCGACAGCCTGGAACTATCCTTTGCCGCGTTCCTGGAGGATGCGCCCGACGTGCAGGCCTTCGGCAAGAACTACATGGCCGTGGGCTTCAAGATCGAATACGTCAAAGCCAACGGCGAGTTGTCCACCTACACGCCGGATTTCATCGTGCGCATCACCAACGGCGAGGTCTGGATCGTCGAGACCAAAGGCCGCGAGGAAATCGACTTGCCCCAGAAAATGGCCCGCCTGCGCCAATGGTGCGAGGACGCTACCGAGGCGACCAAGGATGATGGGGGGCCGAGTTACCACTTCGTCTATGTCGATCAGGATGGCTTCGAGCAGCACAAGCCGTCGTCGTTCGCGGGCCTGGCCAGCGTTTTCCGTGAATACCAAGAGGTCTGACCATGGCACGCCCAGAAAAAAAATCCTACGAGCTGAGCGAGGCCGAACAGCGCGACCTGGTAACCATGATCCAGCAGGGCAAGGCGCTGCCGGAGAAATACCGCTTCATCCTGTTCGAGGACAAGCGCGAGGTCG
>CAIXFP010000703.1 GCA_903918705.1 uncultured Pseudomonadota bacterium | reverse complement strand
TGGCGCGCTCCACGTCCACGAACACCGGCTCGGCCCCGGTGTAGCGTATGGCGTTGCAGGTGGCGACGAAGGTGAGGGGCTGGGTGATGACCGCATCCCCCGGCTTCACCCCGGCCAGCAGCAAGGCCATGTGCAGGGCCGCGGTGCCGTTCACCGTGGCCACCGCCGCCGTAGCACCCGTGTAGTCGCGCATCATCGCCTCGAAGCGGTCCACGTAGGCACCGACGCTGGAAACGAAGGTGGAGTCGATGCAGTCCGCCACGTAATCCCGCTCCCGGCCCGCGAATACCGGGGCATGCAGGGGAACGGGGCCGGCGCCGTATTGGCTACGGACGAATTCCACCAGGGACGGAATCGAGAAGCTGGCCATGGTCAGATGTTGTAGCGATCCGCCTTGTAGCCGGCGCGGTTTGCCGGGTCGGAGAACCACTCGACCGTTTTCGCCAGGCCCCGCTTGAAGCCTTCGGCGCCGCCGTATTCCGGGCTCCAGCCCATGCGCTCGCTGGCGCGGGCATAGCTGGCGAAGAGCCGTTCCACCTCGCTGTTCTCCGGGCGCAGGCGCTGGGCGTCGCATTCGATTCCGATCTCCACACCCATCACCTCGGCAATGGCCCGTGCGGTGTCGCCGATGGAGATTTCGAAGCCGCTGCCGATGTTGGTGACCTGGCCAATGCAGGCGTCGGCCGTCATGGCAGCGACGAAGCCCCGCGCGGTGTCCTCGACGTAGGAGAAATCCCTGGTGGGGTGCAGGGCGCCGAGTTTGATGCGGCGCTGGCCGGCGGCGATCTGGGTGATGACCGTGGGAATCACTGCCCGGGCCGACTGGCGCGGGCCGTAGGTGTTGAAGGGACGCAGTACCGCCACCGGAGTGGCGAAGGCGGCGTGGAAGGACAAGGCAATCTGGTCGGCGCCGATCTTGCTGGCGGAGTAGGGCGACTGGCCTTGCAGTGGGTGTTCCTCGTCGATGGGCACGTAACGGGCCGTGCCGTAGACCTCGCTGGTGGAGGTGTGCACCACCCGCGCCGCGCCCAGTTCCCGGGCCGCCTGGACCACGTTCAGGGTGCCCTTGATGTTGGTGTCCACGTAGGTGTCGGGCGAGTGGTAGGAATAGGGAATGGCGATGAGGGAGGCCAGGTGCAGCACCGTGTCGCAGCCCCGCATGGCGGTGCGGACGCCGTGGGGATCGCGGATGTCGCCGGCGAAGACCTCGAACTTGCCGTGCACGTCGTCGCCGCAACGGTCCAGCCAGCCCCAGGAGCCGAAGGAGTTGTAGAGCACGAAGGCACGGACGTCATGGCCCAGGCGCACCAGCATTTCGGTAAGGTGGGAGCCGATGAAGCCATCGGCGCCGGTAACCAGGATTTTCAAGGATCAGTTCCTCATGGAGGCGGCGTTGCCGCGTCGCCGGGACAGGGTTTCGTAGTGTTTCAGGTAGGAGGCGATGGCCACGTCGTCGCGGAATTTTGCCAGCAGGGACTCCGGGATGGCGGGATAGTCTTTTAGCGCCCGGCGCATATTCTCCCCCAGACGAACCGCATCGCCCACGGGCGATAGGTAGGGGGCGAATTCGCCCAGAAGGATTTCGTCCGGCCCGGTAGGGCAGTCGGTGCTGACCACCGGCGTGCCCAGGATCAGGGATTCCACCAGCACCAGGGGCAGTCCCTCGCTGCGGGACGACATGGCGAACAAGGCCGCGCCCTTGATCCAGGGATAGGGGTTGGCGCGGAAACCCGGCAGCAACACCCGGCCAGTGAGGCGCAGTTCGCGGATGAGGGCCTCGATGCGCTGCTTGTAGTCCTCTTCCTGGGGGCTGGTGGTGCCGCCCAGCAGGACCAGTTTCTCGGCGATGCCGGCCTGGGCATAGGCCCGGATCAGGGTCTCCTGGTCCTTGCGGCTGCAATAGCGGGCCACGTAGATGACGTAGGGCTCCCGCGGCAGATCGGGAACCGTTTCCGCCGCCAGGTCGCGGATGCGCTGGAAGTTGAAGGGGTTGTAAATGGTGGTGATGGAAGCCGGGCGGATGCCGCAGTCTTCCACGAGTTCCCGCTCCATGGCCCGGGAGATGGCGACGATGTGGCGCCCGCCGTATATCCGGCGGAACTTGCGGAACCAGCGCCAGGTACGCGCCCGTCGCTTCAGGCCGGTGGAGTTGCCGATCTTGGCCTGGATGAAGAGGAGCAGGGAGTTGCGGTAGCGGATGAACACCCAGGGCAGGCCGGCCATGGCCGAGATGCGGTCCATGTCTTCGGCGTTGGAAATGAAGAAGTCGAAGCGCTGGCCGTCCGCCTCGATGGCCGCCACCAAACGGCGCAAGGCTCGGGCCAGCAGCCATTTGTTCAGCGGCCGCAAAGACGCAAGCTGCCCGGTTTCGGACACCGCATGGACCGGCACGCCGCGGGGATCGTGCTCGATCTCGTTCTTCAGGATGAACAGGTGGGCGTCGTGGCCCAGGTCGCGGAATTTCTCGGCGAAGTTCAGCGCCATGCGTTCAGCGCCGCCGCCGACCAGGGAATCAATCAGAAGGCCGATGCGCATAAGTGTGCAGAAGGTTGATGAGCTGTACTGCCCGGTTGGCATAGGTGTGATGGGTCAGTACCTGAGCGTGCAGGGCTTCGGCGCGGTCGCGCAATTCGCCGAATCGGTTCAGGTAATGCCGGATTTTTCCGGCGCAGTCCGTGGCGTCACGGAAGTTGTCCAGATGGCCGTCGGGAAAGGTATCCGGGACGGATTCTCTCCAGTCGGTGAGCAGGAAGCCGCCAGCGGCCGGGATGCCGAACACCCGCTCCGGCAAGCCCCAGGACGGGTTGCCCGGCAGATCGCACATGGCGCCGTAGTTCAGGTTGATCTTGCTGGCCTGGATCAGCTCGATCTGCTGGTCCGCTGTGAGGGACTCGGCCAGGGTATCGACGATCTTGAAGCGAAGGCTGGGGCGGTCAGCAAGTCGCTCCCGCAGCGACTGAAGGAACGAGGCGCGTTCCAGGCAGTTGCGCCGCTTCGGGTTGCCTATGGCACCGATGAAGCAGACATCGTGGCGATAGGCGGATGCGTCCCGGAGTCGTAGCGGCAGTTCCCGGATGCAATAGGCGCCGCGGGCTGCGTTGGGAAAGTGAATCGCCGGGTTGGGGGAAAACCAGTTCGCGTTCTGCCGGGAATGGGTGAGATAGATGTCGACGGGTTTCAGCAAGCGGAGATAGGCGCGGCGATGGCGCTTCATGCCGACGTTCCAGGGGGCATCCCGATTCCAGAACACATAAGGCACCCTTGTTCGACGCAGGGCGCGACTCAGGACCAGGCTGGCCAGGGGGTACTTCATTTCGTGGAAAAGGTCGCCGTAGTAGCCGATGCAGCCCTTAAGCCTGGTGACGGCCTGGCGGAAATCGTCGCAATACTCGATCTTCACCCCGGCGTCGCGCAGGGCAACCAGAAGCGGGTTGCGCTCCGAATGGCTGGTTAGCAGGAAACCCTCATTCATGCGGGCTGCCTAGTGTTTTCCAGACGCCGGTCCAGCGCCTCGCGCAGACGGCTGAAGACCGTGGCGACAGTGATTTCCGACATCGCCGTGGTTTCGTCGCAAGGCTGTCCCAGCCGCGGGTGGTCGATCCCGAAATCCATTGGATGGTCCAGCGGGCCGTAGAGGGCATGGGGCAACAGGCAGTGATACAGGCCGATCATGGGAATGTCGAAACTGCTCATGATGTGGGTGGGGCCGGTATCGACGCCGATGTAGGCATCGAGCCGCTCCATCAGTGCCGCATTGGTGCGCAGGGGCCATCCGGCGAGATCGAGGCTGCCCGGGCCGATCATCTGCCGCAGCTGTGTGGTCCTGGCCTTGTCGTCGGGGCCGCCGAAGATCAGGAATCCGGCATCCGGCCAGGTTTCGCGGACCGCCGCCGCGAGGGCGGCAAAATGCCCCAGCGGCCAGTCGCGGTAGGCCTTGGTCGGAAAACTGGAGGACTGTAAACCAATGAGTGGACGAGCCCCGTCCAGCCCCGACCGTCGCAGCAAGTCCGCGGCGGCCCGCCGCTCTTGGCTCGCCACGCGGTAGGCGATGCGGCGACTGCCGGGGGCCATGCCCAAGGCCCCCGGCAAACGCAGCGTGGTCAGGATCGCGTGCTCGGAATAGGGCGCCGGCTCCTCCACCGCCCGCCACAAGCGGGCGTCCAATTGCGCGTCGCCCTGGCGAAACGCCACCACCCGCCGCGCCACGCGCAAGGCGTACTCCACCAGGGCGCGGTCGTGGCCGTAGACCAGGGCCAAATCGTAGGGCTTGCCGGGCAGGCGGCCGAGGAAGGGCGCTCGCCGCTTTTCGATGGGCCCGACACGGTGCAGGAAGGGCAGGTGCTCCAGCACCTCGGCCCGGTTGGGATGGGCCAGAACGGTGATCTTCGCCTCGGGCCAGGTCTCGGCGAGCGCGCGCAGGGCGGGCGTGGTGAACAGTGTGTCGCCGATGCGGGTGACGTTGATGACCAGGATGCGGGCGCGGGCGTCCATGCTCAGCGCAGCCTGATGTACAAATTGCCCAGCCAGGGCCGGGAGTAGATGCCCAGCCGGCTCACCAGCCAGGCGCCGGGCCGCTCCTTGGTGTCGATCCGGCCCAGGTGTTGCGGCGAGACCGCACGGGTATTGATGCGCCGCTCGGTGGTGTAGAGGTGGTCGAAGCCGGCGGCCCGGGCCACTTGGCGGTAGCCCGCGTCGTGGTAGCCCTGGGGCCAGCAGAGATGCCGGGAACAATTGCCGAGTCGGGCCGCGAAGGCCGCGCGGGAACGGGCCAGATCTTCGCCCAGGCGGGCATGGCGTTCCACCGGGTCGGCGATCTGCCTGTCCCAGCGGGTGTGGCTATGGGTATGCGAGTGGAATTCAAAGGTGCCGGCATGCGCCATGGCTTCCATTTCCGACCAGCGCAGCATGACTTCGTCGGCCTGGCCCGCTGCGATGCGCCGTTTGCACTCGGTGTGGTTGAACGACGGCTGGGCGCCTTGGCGCACCGGGCCGTCCCCCAGCCAGCCGGTGACCACGAACAGCACCGCGCGCAGGCCGAATTCAGCCAGCACCGGATGGGCATGCAGGTAGTTGTCGAGGTAACCGTCGTCGAAGGTGATGACGCAGGTCTTCTCCGGCAGGTCGCCGCCGTTCAGGAAGGTTTCCACCTCGGCCAGGCCGGCGCCGCGCCAACCGGCTTCCGCCAGGGCTTGCATGTGCGCGCGGAAGGTCGCCGGCGCCAGGGTCACCAGGCCCGGTTCCGGGCTGATGTGGTGATACATCAGGATGGGCAGGGCCTTGGCCGTTTTCATCGCGCTGCGTTCCGGGCGCGGCGTATGTCGCTGAACAACTGCTCGGTGGCATCCAGCATGGCGTCGAGGCTGAAGTGGCGCAGGACGTGTACGCGCCCGGCCGCGCCCAGTCGCGCAGCCAGGGCCGGATCTTGCGACAGGCGCGTCAGCGCGGCGGCGATGCCGGCCACATCCTCCGCCTCCGCCAGCAAACCGGTGTGTTCCTGGATGATCAACTCCGGCACCCCGCCGACCCGCGTGGCGACCACCGGCAGGCCGCAGCCCAGGGCCTGGGTGACGGCCTGGGGAACGCCTTCGGATCGAGAGGTGAGGAGGAAGGCGTCCGCCGCTTCCAGGAGATCGGGAATGTCGTCGCGGTGGCCGAGGAAGCGCACCTGGCCGGCGATGCCGAGTTGTTCCGCAAGCTGTTGCATCGCCTCGCTACGCGGCCCGTCTCCGACCAGGAGCAGGCGCAGGTTCGGGATTTCCGGCAGGGCCCGGGCCACGGCTTCCAGGGCTACCTCGTGGCGCTTCACGGAACGGATGATGCCCACCATGAGCACCGCCCAGTCCGAATCCGCGATGCCCAGGCTTGCCCGCACATCCGAACGCGGGCGGCCGGGCTGGAAGCGGGCGAAGTCGATGCCGGTGGGGATCGAGACGACCTGGGCTACGGGAAAGCCGCGGCCGTCCACCAGGTGGCGGCGCATCTCTTCGCCGCAGGCCACGATGCGGTCGGGGAGGTAGTGGACGAAGTTGAGCCGGTTCCGCTTGATCGGATTGTTGATGTGGCGGGTGCGCACCAGGCCGACCCCCGCCCATTTCGCGGCGAGGCCGCCGCTCCAGCTATCCATGCCGCTGTGGGTGTTGACGATGTCGATGCCTTCGCGCCGGATCAGGCGGCGCAGGCCCAGGATCGTCGTGGGGTGGAACTTCCCGGAAAAAGGAAGGGTGACCACCGGAATGCCCGCCGCGGCGGCTTCGCCGGCGATCCGGCAGGAGGGGCGCGTGGCCAGCCAGATGCGATGGCCCCGCGCCCGCATCCCGGCCATTTCCGCCACGATGCGCCGTTCCTGGCCGCCCCAGCCATCCGACCATTCCGTGTGCAGGATGTTGAGTTTCTCCATCGCCTGCATCATGCCGTCTCTCCGTCCGCTTCCGCAGAAGCGTGGACCTGGTAGAGGCGTGAATAAACCCCGTTGCGGGCCAGCAGTTCCTGATGGTGGCCGATTTCGACGATGTGGCCCTTGCTCATCACGATGATCTTGTCCGCGTGTTCGATGGTGGATAGCCGATGCGCGATGACCAGGGTGGTGCGGTCCTTCATGAGCACCTCCAGCGCGGCCTGGACGGCGCGTTCCGATTCGGTGTCCAGGGCCGAGGTGGCTTCGTCCAGGATCAGGATCGGTGCGTTCTTGAGCAGGGCGCGGGCGATGGCCAGGCGCTGGCGCTGGCCGCCGGAGAGCTTCACGCCTTTCTCGCCGATCATGGTGTCCAGGCCTTCCGGAAGTTGCTCGATGAATTCCAGCGCGAAGGCGGCGCGGGCGGCGGCGACGATCTCCTCCCGGCTGGCCGCGCGCTGGGCGCCGTAAGCGATGTTGGCGGCGACCGTGTCGTTGAACAGGATCACCTCCTGGCTCACCAGGGCAATGTTGGCGCGCAGGCTGGCAAGGGGGATGTCCTCGATGCGCGTGCCGTCGATGCGGATCTCGCCGGAGTCGAGATGGAAGAAGCGGGGGAGCAGGTTGGCCACCGTGGTCTTGCCGCTGCCGGAGGAGCCCACCAGGGCCACGGTCTGGCCGGGATCGACGCGAAAATCGACGCCGTCGAGGGCGGGGCGGTCGGCGCCGACATAGGAGAAACGGGCCTGATCGAACACGATTTCGCCGCGGGCGCGGCCCAATTCCTTTTTGCCGTGGTCGTCCTCCGGCTGGGCGTCGATCAGCAGGAACACGCTTTCGGCGGAGGCCAGGCCCCGCTGGATCGTCGAGTTGAGGCCGGTGAGCCGCTTGAGGGGGCCCAGAATCATGAGCATGGCGGTAATGAAGGAGACGAACTCGCCCACCGAGGACTGGTTTTTCGAGGCCTGGTAGAGCGCCAGGCCGACGATGGCGGCCAGCGCGATGGCGACGAAGAACTGCACGATGGGTCCCTGGGCGGCGGACGCGACGCTGCCCTTGATGGAGAGTTGGCGCTGCTCGCGCACGGAACGGCGGAAACGTTCGATTTCATAGGCCTGGCCACCGAATATCTTCACCAGCTTGTTGCCTTCGATGGCTTCCTGCAGAACCTGGACCATGGTGCCCTGGTTATCCAGGGTCCGCCGCGCCAGGTCGCGCAGGCGGCTGCCGAAGCGGCGCACCGCCAGGGCGATGAAGGGGGCCATGAACAGGGTGATCAGGGTCAGTTTCCAGTCGAGATAGAGCAGCCAGCCCAGCAGGCCCACCAGCGAGACGCTGTCCTTGACCAGATCGCTCAGGGTATTGGTGGCGGCGCCGGCCACGCCGCTGACGTCGTAGACCACCCGAGAGAGCATGCGGCTGGAAGAGTTGTCGCTGTAGTACTGGGTCGGCAGGGCAATCATGCGCTGGAACATGGCCTGGCGCAGTTCGGCGATGACGTTGCTGGCCACCCAGGTCAAGGCATAGTCGCCGGCGAATCCCAATACGGACCGCGCGATAAATATGCCGAAGATGCCGGCCGGGTACAGAAACCAGTCCCAGGCGCCACGCGCCGCGGCAAAACCGCTGTCGAGCAGGTGTTTCATCAGGGCCGGGAACAGGGGCTCCACGGCGGAGGAAAGCATCATGCACACGATCGAGGCGGCGAACATTTTCCACTGAGGTTTGACGTAGCTCAGCAGGCGGAGATAGAGATCGCGACTGTTCATGGGGTTTGGGCGGCGCTCAGGCGCGTATATAAACGCTGGTAATCCCGTTCCATGACTTCCGGCGTATAGGGTTCGGCGCTAGCGCGCGCCAGGGCGCGGGCGGGGAGGTGGCGCGCGGGCGCCAGCCATTCGAGCAAGGCGGCGCGCCAGGCCGCGTCGTCGAAGGCGTCCAGGATTTCCCCGTTGCCGCCCGGCGTGATCAATTCGGCCGCGCCGCAGGTGCGCGTGGTGAGGACGGGGATGCCGCTGGCCAGCGCTTCGAAGGGGGCATTGCCGAAAGGCTCGTAGATCGTGGGAAAGGCGAAAATGTCCGCCAGGCCATACCAGGGCGTGACATCGCGCTGGGGTCCGACGAAATGGATGCGCTGCTCCACATCCGAATTTTTAACGCCCCGAACATATCGAGCCGTTTTCTTGTCCCGCCCGACCACCACCAGGTGCGCCTGTCGCGGCAGGCCAGGCCAAAGCCGAAGCAACAGGGGAAGGCCCTTGCGTTCGAAACCGGACCCCACGAACAGAAAGACGATCGCGTCGTCCGGCAGGGCCAGTTCGGCGCGCAATCGGTCACGGTGGCGCGCGCGCAGGTCGGGGTGGAAAACCTGTAAATCCAGGCCGTTGTAGATGACGCTCAGTTTGCTCTCGGCCACATCGTAATGACGGCGAATGTCGTCGCGTACCATGCGCGAGATGCAGATGACGTGTTTGAGCCTGGGGCTCTCGAACATCGAGCGCTCCGCCTGGAGCAGGCGAAGGTGAAACGGGCTCAGGCGGTCTCCCAGGCTTTTCCACGCGCCGCGCAGGCGGGCTCGCTGCGCCAGCCACTCCCGGTGCACGCCGTCGCCGGCCCGGTATATATCGCAGCAGGACAAGCGTTCGTGGGATTGCACCAGATCGTAGCCTCCCCGCGCCACCTCCCGGCAGGCCGCCCGCGCGAAGGCCGCGTCTCGCCAGGTGCGGCCGAAGTGGAACGGTTTCAGCAGGCGGCGCCGGTAAGTGGAATGGCCGACTTCCGGCCATTCCTGGGCTATCACGGTGATGTCCAGCCCATGCGGATTCAGTGCCAAGAGCGCCCGTTCGATGAAGCGTTCCGCGCCGCCGAACGCGGTGTAGCGCTGGCGGATGATGGCGAGCTTCAT
>CAIXFP010000702.1 GCA_903918705.1 uncultured Pseudomonadota bacterium | reverse complement strand
TGCGGGCGCCCGGCGCGGTGATGGCCTGCCAGAGCACCTCCGGGCCGTTGCGCAGGCCGTGCAGGGTGAGCGCGGACAGGGGCAGCAAGATCAGGAAGCCGAGGTAGGCCAGCACCGCGTAGCGGACCAGATGGCCGCCACGTTCGGGATTCAGGGCATTACTGGGTTGGGACATGACGTAGGGCGGAACGCGCAGCGGTTCCGCCTCCTTTGAGAAGGATGGCGGATCGCGCAGTGCTTCCGCCTCCATAGGTGTTCGGGTAGAGCGTGGCGGCGGATCGCCCTGCGGGCATCCGCCCTACTGCATCCGTTCCACTTGCTTGAGTCATGGTCAGCGCGCCGCCGCCATGGCCCGCTCATAGGCGCCGGACGGGCCGAAAAGCGTTTTCTCCACCCGGGCCCAGCCGCCCAAATCGCGTATCGTGAACAGGTCGCGCACCGCCGGGAATCGCCTGGCGACTTCCTTGGCCACGCCGGCGTCCACCGGGCGCAGGCCGTATTCGGAGAAGGCGCGCTGGGCTTCCGGGGTAGTCAGAAAGGCGACGAAGGCCAGGGCCAGGTCGCGGTTGCCGTGCTTGTCGGCGTACTTGTCCACCACCGCCGCCGGGTTCTCGATCAGGATGGTGGAATGCGGCACCATGTACTCGTAGGTCTCCCCCGCGCGGCGCCCCACCAGCACCTCGTTCTCGTAGGTGATGGCCACGTCCCCCACCCCCTTCTCGAAATTGATCATGGACTCCCGCGCCCCCTTGTCCATCACCGTGACGTTGTGCAGCACGCTGCCCAGCAGGGCCGTCGCCGCATCGGCATTGCCCTTGGCCGCCGCGGTGCCGCCGCGCAGAACGGCGCCGTAGAGGGCGCAGACGTTCCACTTGGCGCCGCCGCTGGTGCGCACGTTAGGGGTCAGCACCTCCAGGCCGGGACGGCGCAGGTCGTCCCAGTCGCGCACGCCCTTCGGGTTGCCTTTGCGCACGGCGAGCACCACCACGGAGCGGCTCACCATGCCCTGGGTCGGGCCGGCGCGCCAGTCGTGGCGGATCAGGCCGGCGCGGGCGATGCTGTCGACGTCCGCTTCCAGCGACAGGGCGGCCACGTCCGCCTCGAAGCCGCCGGCGATGGCCCGCGCCTGGGCGCCACTGCCGAGATAGGACTCCTGGAAACGCACGTCCTGGCCGGTCTTCTGCTTCCAGTAGCGCTGGAACGCCGGGATGATGGCCTTGCCATAGGCCTCGCGCGGCGTGGTGTAGGCGCCCAGGGTGAGGCTGCGCGCGGCGGGCGCGGCCATGGCGGCCGCAGCGGCAACCAGGGCGAGGGCGTAGGACAGGGTACGGACCAGTGATTTCATGACGGCTCCAGGGAAAGAACCTGTGGCAGGGTTAGAGCAATTTCGGCGCCAGCGGCCTGGTAGCGCGGCCAGGCGGGGCGGTATGCCGCATCGGGCCGGCATGGCCGTTCTATACAACGGAATTACCGTTATTTTTTATGCAAACCCGTTCCATTTACTGGCATTGGAACGAGTCGCTGTCGAGGCCACCGCTTTTATACTGTGCCCCTTCAATTCGACTCTAGCCGCATGAACGCTTCCGCTGCCCCCACCCTGCTCTCGGTCATCGAACTGCTCGGCTATCCCAATCTGCGGCCCGTGTTTGAACGGCTGGGCTACCGGGTACAGACCGAATTCGCCGTGCGTCGCGCCATCAGTTCGCTACGCAAGGAAAAGCCGGCGGTGATCGTTGCCGACTTCTACTTTCAGCCCGATTTCCGCGACCGCGTCAGCAACCTGGAATCGCTGTTGGCCAGTGTGCAGGCCCATCGCGAAGTGAAGGTGCTGGTGCTCTACGAAGCGTCGCAGCAGCACGCCCTCGACCGCCTGCTGCAACGGTTCCGTATCGATGCCGCACTCACCCTGCCGGCCGATGCGGCCAGGCTGGAAGCCCTGCTGGCTGAATGGCGGCCTTGAGCTACTATCCACGCCTTTGCCGACCGATACCGATTCAACGCCATGATGAAAAACGTTTCCCTACTCCTGCTCGCCGTCGGCCTCCTGCTCGGCCCGGCCTACTGGGTCTACGCCAAGTTCTTCTCGGGCAGCCTGGCCGCACTGGTGCCGCTGGCCAAACAGGATGAGGCAGCCGGCATCTGGCGCTCCGGGCCGTTCACGCTTAGCGCGGACATGGCACCGGTGGGTCTGATCCTGAAGTCCCAGGGCAGCTTTTCTCCGAATATGGACGAGAACCGTCCGCCCAAGGATCTCTATGCCGCCCTGCTCAGCCGCGACAACGAAACCGCCAAGCCCCTGGGATTCGAGTTGAGCGCGGGCAGCACCGGCAATAGCAATCCCACCTTCATCACCCATCTGGTCCTCTTGCAATCGGTGACGGCCGGCCACTACCAGTTGGAAATCCGCCCCGCCGACTCGCCCAGCATTCCCTTGCAGAAAGTGGAACTGGAAATCCGCCAGAAGTTGGTGGAGCCCAGTCCCAATCTGGTGATGACAGGAGTCATGCTGCTGGTGTTCGGAGTGTTGGGGCTGGTGATGGTGTGAAGCGGTAGCGCCCCCCAGGCCGGGCGAGTAGGGGGCAGCCACCGCCAGGCGAGTGCCCCCTGCCGCGCGCGGCAAAAAAAACAGGCGACCGGAGTCGCCTGATAAAAATGCTGCTATCGCATGCAGCTGCCCTGCTCAGGGGGTGACTGGATCGTAGAGGTTCTTGCGGAATTGCGAATTCGTGTGGCCGCGTAAGGGCAATACGTACAGTTGGGATGAGGCGCTTCGCGATGCTCGGCACCTCCTACTTCGGTGCCTGCGCCTCCAACACCATACGGACCAGTTCCGGCAGGCTGCGCGCCTGCATCTTTTCCATCATCCGGGCCTTGAACACTTCCACGGTGCGCGGGCTGATTTCCAAAAGGGCGGCGATTTCCCGGTTCGGTTTGCCGGCCACGGTGTACTCCATGACCTGGCGTTCACGCTCCGACAGGCGCGCCATCCGCGCGGAGATTTCCTCGGAATAACTCTGCACCGCATGCTGCCGGGCATCCCGCGCCACGGCCTCATTCACGGCTTCCAGCAGGGCGCCCTCGGCGTAGGGCTTCTCCAGGAAATCCACGGCGCCGCCCTTGAGGGCGGCGCGGGCATGGGCGATGTCGCCGTGGCCGGTGAGGAACACCACCGGCAAGCGCGAGCCACGCGCCGCCAGCGCCTTCTGCAAGGCCAGCCCATCCATGCCGCCCATGCGCAGGTCCAGCAGCAGGCAACCGCGCCACTCCGGGCTCCAGGCCTCCAGGCAGGCCTCGGCGCTGGCGTAGCCACGGCAGCGAAAACCACGAAAGTTAAGGAGCAGCGAGAGGGAATCTCGCACGGCGTCGTCGTCGTCGACGATGGTGATGATCGGCTCGGTCATGGCTGGTGCAGTGGAGATACGCGGGTCGGCAGGCTGAAACAGAATCGTGTGGGGCGCTGGTTATCCAGCCAGAGTTCGCCGCCATGGGCCTCCACCAGGGTGCGGCTGATGGCCAGCCCCAGGCCCATGCCTTCCGGTTTGCTGGTGGCGAAGGAATCGAACAGCCGATCACGCATTTCCGGCGCCACGCCGCGGCCGCTGTCGCGCACGCAGATGCGCACCCGGTCGCCGTCGATGCGGCGGGCAGTGACGGCGATATGGGGCTTGTTGGAAGGACTGGTTTCGATGGCCTCGATGGCGTTGGACAGGAGATTGTTCAGTACCGTGCCCATCTGCACCCGGTCCGCCTGGACCATGGGCAGTTCGCCGTGGAAGTCCAGGGACAGGGCGATGCCGGCGCGCTCGGCGCGACGTCGCGCCGGAGCCAGGCCCTCGTCGATCAACTCAGCCACCGTCATGTATTCCAGGCGCAAGCCGCCACCACGGAAAAATTCACGCAGACGATGCACCACCTGGCCGGCGCGTGTGGCCTCGCGGTCGATCTTGCCCAGGGTCTCCGCCAGCAGCGGCCCGTGGCGCACGAAATCCTCCTGCATGGCCTGGGCGGCGCGGGCATAGTTGGCCAAGGCGGAAAGGGGCTGGTTAAGCTCGTGGGCGATGGTCTGGGCCATCTCGCCGGCCGCCGCCAGGCGCATGGCCTGGTTCAGTTCGGCCTCGCGCTGGTGCAACTTTTCCTCCGCCGCGCGCCTGGCACTCACCGTCATGCCGAGGAACAGGCCGGTGACCGCCAGGCCCAGCATCAGCATCTGGAATTCCACCACGGCGATGGCGTGCAGGCCGCGCCAGGCCAGGATGGCGTTGAGGCCGACGTGGGTGAAGGCGAGTGCCGCGGTGGCGCCGCGGATGCCGTGGCGCATCGCGATCCAGATCAGCGGCAGGAACAGGAGGTAGAAGAACTTGTATTCGTCGGTGGATTTGAGGCCGAAGATCACCGCCAGAGCGATGGCGATGCCGGCCGCCTGCACCACCATCTCGCGATCCGGCCACCAGG
>CAIXFP010000701.1 GCA_903918705.1 uncultured Pseudomonadota bacterium | reverse complement strand
CGGTCTTGATGTCCATGAAGGCGGTGGGATCGAACAGGTCCACCTGGCCCACCACCCGGGCCAGGCCAAACTCGTCCACCTGGCCATCCAGTTCCAGTTGCGCGGCACTGCCGGGCTGGCTGGAAATTCCGTTCACGGCGCCCTTGAAATCGTGGATGCGGGTGCCGAAAGGCAGGGTCAGGGACAGGTCCGCATAATCCACCTCGCCATGGCTGACCCGGATGCGGTCGATGTCGAAGCGGAAGGGTTGCTCTCCTCCCCCGCGGGGGGATGGGCTGGGGGAGAGGGAAACCGGGTTGATCTTGGCGGCGGGCGCAGCAATGGCAACCGACTTACCCTCTCCCCCATCCACTCTCCCGGTGGGGGAGGGGGGCGCAGCCCGCAATATCCGTTTCAGGTTGACCGTCTTGTCCGCGTAAATGACCAACTTGGCGCCGAGGCCGTCGAGATCGAGTTCTTCCATCGCCAGGCCGGTGGGGCTGGCGTTGAGCGACTCGCTGCTCAGGCGCTTCCAGGCCAGGAAGCGGTCACCGGACGCGGTTTCCTTGAGCAGCAGGTCATCCACGGCGAAACCGCCCGTGAACGTGACCCGTTTATCCGCCGCCGCCGTGCCGTCGAAGCGGACCCGGCCCTGGGTCGAGGCGCTCCCGGAAGCCAGCACCAGATTGGCGGCCTGGGTGATCCACGGCTGCGCCGGCGCAAGAGCCAGGTCGGAGAGTCGCAATCTGATGTCGGCGCTGGGCTGGGCGGGAATCACCTTGCCCTCCGCCTGGAAGCTGCCGCCCTCCCTGACCCGGAAGCCCAGTTTCACCGGCAGCGGCATTTTCAAGTCTTCGCTGACGCCACGGGTGCTGGCCGTGATCTGTTGCAGGGTGAGCCCGGCGGCGGGCTGCACGGTCTCATCGCGCAGGCCGATCTGGAAACCGGACAAGCCCACCTCGTCCACCCGGTAATGCCAGGTCGTTCCTTCCTCGGCCGCCGTATGTTGCGGAGAATGCGCGGCTTGCTTCTCCCGCGCAGGGGGGTGGGGCGGGGAGGCATTCCCGGCGACGGGCTTGAACGCATCCAGAAAGGCGATGTGGCCGTGGTCGTCGCGCAGTACATCCACTTTGCCGTTGCTCAATACCACCCGTGCGATCTGAGCGGAGTGATCGGCCAGGTCGATACTGCCTTGCTCCAGGTCGATGCCGCCGAGGGCGAACAAGGGCATCTTGCCGGAGTTCAGGCGTATGCCGGAAACCGCCACGCCGAGATCAGCCAGCAGCGCACGGGTCCGCGCCCCACCCACTTCCGCCTTGGCGGTGAAGCCGACCCGGAGGTTGCCGATGTCGGCGTCCAGGGGGGAGGCGAAACCGGCGTCGCTAAAATGAATGCCGAGACCGTCCAGGGAGAACCTGGCGAGGTTGATGTGCCACGTCTCTCCTTCCCCTTTGGGGGTGGAAACGGGGGAGTGGGGAACCGGATTCGACTCGGCAACCCCCTTGTCCGGAGCCACCGCCCCGCCACTTCCCCCGGAGGGGGGCGCGAACCAGTCCAGCACATCCAGCCGCCCGGCCCTGTCCCGGTTCAGGCCCACCTTGCCGCCCTTGAGGGCGATTTCACCGATGTCGAGTTGCCGCTTCTCCAGATCGAAGCGGCCACCACTCAAGGCCAGACGGTCCAAAGCGATGGCGGCCTGCTTCGCGCCCTTGCCGCGCAAGGCCAGGCCGTCGAGGCTGACGCCGATGCGGTCCAGCCCCAGCGATAGCCGCTTGTCGGCATAACCCGCCCGATAACTCAGCGACAAGGATGCGCTGCCGGAAGGCGGCTCCATGTTCAGGCGGCCGGCGACGAAAGGCCAGAAACGCGCCAGGGTGACCTGATCGATGCCCAGTTCCCCGCTGGCCTTGATGGGCTTCAGGGTCATGTCACCTTTCCAGCGGATGCGCGCGCCCAGCCGGGTGGTGGCGGCCAGGGTATAAACACCCTTGTCGTCGGGCAGGGTGGACAACTCGGTGAGACTGAAATCGAGGGGACTCAGGCTGGTTTCAAAGCCCCCCGCAACCTTGAGGTCGACCACATCCACCTTGCCCCGTTCCAGCGTGATCTGGCGTATCAGCAGGCGCGGCAAGGGTTTGTCCGGTTCATCGTCCCTGGACTTGAGCGCCTCGATCAAGGCCATCCAGTTGAGGCTGCCGTCGGAGCGCAATTCCACCCGGACCCGTGGCGCCACCAGACGGATGCGGTCGAAGGTCCAGGCCCACTTGAACAGGCTGGCGGCATCGAAATCGACGAACAACTCATCGAAAGCCAGCAGCGGCTTGCCGTCCGGCTCGGACAGCTTCAACCCCTTCAGATCGACGGACAGTCGCAGAGGATCGAATTTCGCCGCCTGTATTTCGAGATGATGCCGGCTCTTGTCGCCGATGTATTTCGGCGCGGCCCACTTCACCAGAGGCTCGAAGCCGAACCAGGCGAACAGGAAATAGAAAGCGACCAGCCCCAAGGCGATTCTGAAAGGCGTTTTCAGAAGCAGCGAACGCAGACGGGCCAACATAAGGAAACTCCTCAAATTCGCGGGACACCCCGTATGCGCCGTGGCAAGCATCGGTCCCAAGTTCAGCGCGGCACCGGACGTACCAACCCACCGGAAACCGGGACGGCATACCGTCTTGCCCACGCTCCCGGCGCAGTTCTACACGGTCAGCCGCGTGATAGGCAAGCGCCACGGCGGGCGAGGCGGAGCAAGCAAGCACCCGCCAGCCTCCTCATTCCCGTTCCTGCTGGAATCCAGTTTCTTACGCTCAATCAGGCCAAAGAAAAGCCGCTTTGATGAAGGCAGAGATCCCGCCTGCCAGGCCATGAGCGCGCCCGTGTAGGCGCGATACTTGCACGCTGCAAGCCCAACCTGGACGTTGCGGCGATCGGCATGCACCCTTGCAAAGGTGTTTTGTGACCTTGCAGAGACTGGCGTGCACTTAGGTTTCAGGCTGAATTACCGACATTCCCCGCAGGCGGGAATCCGGAGCCGAGGGCGCGGACGTGGCCATGGCGTCTGTCTCGTGGCGGGTCGCCGCGCCCTCCACGTGGTTGCTGCACGTGATGGGCCGGGTGATCTTGTCAGGCCGCGCTCAATTGCGTGTCGGTTCAAACCAGTAGGTTACATCTTGGCCGGGTCATGGCTAGAATAGGCGCCGACTAGCACATTTATCAGTTGATGGAATGGCTGGATCGAGGAGCGCCGGCGGATAAAGCAGGGTAGGCCGCGCGGCCACAATAATTCTCCGTGTGGACGGAGACGAGGCAGGAGGTGAGGAAAATGGATAAAACGACGGGGCGTTTGCCCAGATTGAGTATGGATCAGGATGAGGTGCATCTCTGGTTTGCCGATCCCCACGAGATTCGTGACATTGCGCTGTTGCGCGCTTACGAAGCCTTACTCTCGGAGGAGGAACTGGTTCGCATGCGGCAGTTCCGCTTCGCCGAGCATCGCCACGTGCACCTGGTTTCCCATGCCCTGATGCGGGTGGTGCTGTCGCGCTACGCCGGGGTGGCGCCGGGGCTATGGCGCTTCACCACCAATGTCTACGGCCGTCCCGAGATCGCCGCGCCGGAAGGGGTGCCGCCGCTGCGTTTCAACCTCTCCCACAGCGCCGACATGGTGCTGTTCGGGGTGGCTCTGGACGAGGACATTGGCGTCGACGTGGAAAACACAGCCCGCGGCGCGCCCCCGGAGAATTTCGCGCAGCGCTTCTTCGCCCGGCGTGAGTACCAGGACTGGCTGGCGGTGGCGCCGGAGCGGCGCCAGGAACGCTTCTTCGAATACTGGACCTTGAAGGAGGCATACCTGAAGGCTCGCGGCCAGGGCTTGCACGTGCCCACCACGCAATTCGCGTTTCAGTTCGAGCGGGACGGCGGCATCGACATCTCTTTCGAGCAGGGCCTGGATGACGACCCGCGCAACTGGAGTTTCTGGCAGTTCCGACCGACCGCGGAACACCACGCGGCACTGGCGGTGCGCGGCCGGGGCGGGGTGCGGCAGCGCGCCGTATGCTGGCGCGGCGTCCCTCTGCTGGACGAACGCCTGTTTTCCTGCGAGACGGTCCACCGCACCTGAGCGGAACGAGTGGGAAAAAGCGCGGACTCCATCCCTGCGCAATCACCAGGCAACATGAAATTGCATCTTGGGCAAAGCGCGGCCTGCCCCACATGGCGGCGGGTTGTTGGGCACGCCGCGCTATGCCCAATTTGCGGCGCGGAGCCTCAACCGCCGGTTTCCGAATAAAGTCAATCAGGGCACACCATGAGTCATCGAGCAGAGGCCGTTGCAACCATCGCCATCATCGGCATGGGCTGCCGCTCTCCCGGGGGTGCCCTCGGCCTGGAGGCTTACTGGGATCTGTTGTGTGAAGAGTGCGTCGGTATCGGCGTAGGGCTGAAGGAGCGCCGCGACATTCGCCGCCACCACGATTCCGGGCCGAAACCCGCGAGCGGGAATCGCCACGCTGAGCCTTCGTCCTGGTTCGAGCCCATGGATACGCCGTTCTACGGCCTCACGGCGGAAGCCGCGGAAGCCATTGACCCGGCGCAGCGCCTGTTGCTGGAAGTGGCCTGGGAGGCTCTGGAAGTTGCCGGTGTGCCATCCGATGGCCTGGCCGGAACGACGACCGGCATCTTCATGGGCTGCGATACTTGCGGGCCGTACACGAACCGATCGCGCTGCCTCGCTGGCCCGGCGGCCGCACTTCAGCCCACCCGGCACGCGGTGCGTCTGGCCTGGTTCCTGGATCTGCGCGGCCCCTGCATGGCGCTGGACAGCGCGGCCACCTCTTCCCTGTTGGCGCTGCACCTGGCCTGCCAGTCCCTCTGGCTGGGCGAGTCGGAACTGGCCCTGGCGGGGGCCTCCCCGCCGAGTTTCCAGGCCCAGGCGGCGCTGGCCCGTCAGGTCGGCGCCCGGGCCGGCATCGATCCGCGCCGCATCCGCTACTTCGAGGCCTACGGCAACGGCACCGCGGCGGAGGATCTGCGGCAGGACCTGATCGCCGCATTGGGTGAGGATATCCGGGCGCCCCGCTGGGCCGGTTCCGTCAAGACCCATCTTGGCCATCGCGAAGGCGCCGCCGGGGTGGCCGGGGTCATCAAGGCCGCGCTGAGTCTGCATCATGGACTGATACCACCAGGCACCACCGTGGGCGCGACGAATACGCGCACTACTCCGGCCGAGGCCGGCCAGTACTTGCCGCGCCGGGTGATGCCCATGACCGAGGGGGACGGATCGGCCCTGGTCGGGGTGCTGGCCTACGACCACGGCGGCAGCCATGCCCATGTCCTCCTGCAAGCCGCGCCGCCGCCATCCCGGGACCGACGTCCCGCGCGTCCCGGGCGCACCCATCTCCTGCTGCTCTCGGCGCGCGGCGAGGCGGAGCAGGCGTGCCTGATGTCCAGCCTCGGCGAACTCCATGTACATGGCGGCGCCATCGACTGGTCGGTGTATTACGGCGCCGGTGGCAGCGCCCTTCGTCGGCCCACCTATCCCTGGCAGCGCGGGGGCCGTGGGAAGGACACAGCGGACCTTCCGGGCGGTCGTCCTCTGCCCGCGCCGCCGGACATCGGACGCGACAGGATCGCGCCGCGTCCCGACGCGACGGGAGCGTGGGGCCTGGAAATGGGATCGCTTTGATGGACGGGGGAGATCGCCTCGCGTCACCCGATGCCCAGGGCGAAGCGGAGCGGCAAGGGCATCTGACCGAGGCGGATCTGCGCGCCCTGGCGCGGTTCTGGCAAAGCCCGTCGCTGGATGATGCCCACGACGAATTTTGCGACGTCGGCGTCCATTTCCCGCGTGCCTCGAGCCACCCTGTCGGGATTCCGTTCGGGCAGGCCACCCTGGTGAAATCGGCGCGACGGCTCGGCCCGGCGCCGACCACCCCGCGTTTGCCCTGGCTGCTGCCATTGCGCAAATGCGGCCGGCATGCGCCCCTCTATCTGGTCCATGCCCTGGATGGGGAGGCCCATGCCTATGGCGAACTGGTCGCGTCCCTGGGGGCCGATCAGCCGGTTTATGCCCTGCGCGCTCCCGGCCTGGAGGTGGGCGAGCCCCTCGTGGTCAGGCTGGAACAACTCGCCGGGCTCCACGTCCGCATCCTGCGCCGGCATCAGCCCTATGGCCCCTATCGCCTGGCCGGCTGGTCCATGGGCGGTGTGGTCGCTTATGAAATGGCGCGCCGCTTGCACAGCGCCGGGGAGGAAGTCGAGCAGTTGCTGCTGTTCGACAGCTATCCGCCCCAGTTGCTGAATCGCGCCTTCGGCGAGCCTCCCGCCCTGGCCCTGGCCCACTATCTGAGCGGACTATGCGGCATCACCATGCCGATCGACGTTTCCCGTCTGCCCGATACCGCCCCGGACGCCGCCGTCGCGGTACTCCTCCATGCGCGCCTGCAAGGCTACCCGCCGGGACAGGCCGATCCCGCGCGCCTGGAACGGCTGGCGCGGGTATTCCAGGCCAATCTGGCGGCCTGGCACGCTTATGCGCCGGGCCCCTATCGCGGCAGGCTGACCCTGCTGCGCGCCGCCGGCACGCCCGGCGAACTGGCCGACAACGGCTGGCGCGGCGTCTGCGGCCATGCTCTGACGGTGCAAACGGTTCCCGGCGACCACTACAGCCTGTTGCGCCCCCCTCATGTACAGGCGTTGGCAGCCAGTGTGGACCAGGGCTGCGACCCGGATTTCTAGCCGCCGGTCCGGCTTAGGCCGTCGAGAGTCGTAGGCTGGGCAAAGCTGGCGTGCCCAACGCATACGAGATAGGGCTTCAGCCTTCCTTCGTGACCCGGGCGTGGGCTGCCCCTAGTGCGAAGATCAGTTCGAGCCGTTCCCCTTCCGCCAGAAGGCTGCCGTCCCTCACCACGTCGCCGCGGGCATCGCGCGCGATGCTGTAGCCGCGTTCCAGCACGGCAAGCGGATTGAGATACCCAAGATTCGCGGCAAGCGCGGCGAGCCGATGGCGATCCGGATGTTGCCGCCAGGCCCGCGCGAGGGCGGCGCCCAGGCCCGCGACCCGCTGGCGCAGCGCCTCCGGATCGGGGCGAGCGGCGGCCAGTCGGCCAGCCAGGCGCTCCAGCCGCTGCCTGGCAAGCGCCTGGCTGGCGCAATGCCCCAGACGCAGGCGGTTATTCAGATGATCCAGATGCCGCCGCCGTTCGGCCAGGTATTGCGCCGGATGGCGCAGGCGCCGCGCCAGACTGTCCAGGCGCAGGGCCAGGTTGTCCAGATGGCGCCGCAGCACCTGGTCCCGGCGGTGTTGCAGGTGGTTTAGGTGCGACGCCAGTTCCATCCGGTCCGGCGTGGCCAGTTGCGCGGCGCCGGTGGGGGTGGGGGCGCGCAGGTCGGCGACGAAATCGGCGATGG
>CAIXFP010000700.1 GCA_903918705.1 uncultured Pseudomonadota bacterium | reverse complement strand
GGTGGCCAAACGCAATATCGTCGGCGTTGCCGCCGTCTACCCGGAAGTGGCGCGGCAAGGTGTGCTGCTGCGCAAATACGGTCAGGAAGTGATCCGTCATACCGCGGGCAAGCGGGTGCATGGCACCGGCTCGGTGCCGGGCGGGGTGAACAAGAACCTCAGCCTCGCCGAGCGCGACGAACTGCTCAAGGACATCTACCAGATCATCGGCTGGAGCCGGGACGCGGTGCACATGGCGCGCAATCTGTTCGAGCAGAACCTGGAGGAATACAACGCCTTCGGCCGCTTCCGCGCCCATACCCTCAACCTGATCCGCGCCGACGGGGCCATGGATCTCTACCATGGCGGCTTGCGTGCGCGCGACATGGACGGCGGGACGATCTTCGACCACGAGGATTACAACCACTACTGGGAACATATCCTGGAGGACGTGAAGCCCTGGTCCTACATGAAGTTCCCCTTCCTGCGCGAACTCGGCCCGGAACAGGGCTGGTACCGGGTGGGGCCGCTGACCCGGGTGACCCAGTGCGACTTCATCCCCACCCCCTTCGCCGACCAGGAGCGCAAGGAGTTCCTGGCCTATGACCGCGGCCGCGCCACCGGCGCCACGCTGGCTTATCACTGGGCGCGCATGATCGAGATGCTGCATGCCGCCGAGGCCATCAAGGAACTGCTCCATGACGACGACCTGCAAGGCACCGAGCTGGTGGTCAAGGGCGAGCGCCAGGAACGGGGTGTGGGCATGATCGAGGCGCCGCGCGGTACCCTGATCCACCATTACCGGGTGGACGAGAATGATCAGGTGATCCGCGCCAACCTGATCGTCTCCACCACCCACAACAACCAGGCCATGAACGAGGCGGTGCGCCAGGTGGCGCGCCAATACATCGACGGGCGCAAGCTCACCGAAGGGCTGCTCAACCACATCGAGGTGGCCATCCGCGCCTTCGACCCGTGCCTGTCCTGCGCCACCCATGCTTTGGGCAAAATGCCGCTGCAACTGGAACTGATCGATGTCGAAGGGCGGGAAATTGACCGGATGACGCGGGGAACCTGTAGCGCCGGCGCCCCCGCCGGCTCGTAGGTCAAACTTGATGAACGCGGCCGGCGGGCCGCCGGCGCTACTGATCATCGGCATCGGCAACCCCAGTCGTGGCGACGACGCCCTCGGGCCGCTCCTGATCGAGCGACTGGAGGCGCTGCCTGGCGCGGATGTGGAGTTGCTCACCGATTTCCAACTCCAGGTGGAATATGCCCTGGATCTGCAAGGACGGCGCCAGGTGGTATTCGTCGACGCCAGCCTGGACGCGGTGGCGCCCTTCACCTTTACCCCGGTCGTGGCGGAGGCGGACGCCAGCTACAGCAGCCATGAACTCTCACCGGGAGCCGTGCTGCACGCCCATGAGAAACTTTACGGCGAGCCGCCACCCGCCCACGTACTGGCGATACGCGGCGAAACCTTCGAACTGGGCGAGGGCCTGAGCGCGGCGGCGGCCGCCCATCTGGAAGCCGCGCTGCTTTTCCTGCGGCAACGTTTTTTCGACACCTGTTCGTGAATTCCCGGCACAATCCCCGCCGGTGTTGTTGACCGTACATAAGCGTTTGTTAATGTTGAATTTTTTAGGATGTGAGGAGACCAGAATGAAAATCCGCCAACTCTCTCTTGTCGCGCTGCTGTCGGCATACGCCGCGGGTGGTTTCGCGGCCGATGCCCCAGCGCCGGCCAAGACCATGCCTGTCGGTGCCCAGGAGTGGATCAGTTACCTCTCCGACTTCACTCGAAATGGCGACATGCTGGCCGACCCGAAGAAGTTTCTCGGTGCCCTGGCCGTGGTATCCGAGCCGCAGTTCGTTTTCGATGCGACGCGGGCCATGATGGAGCCGAATCTTTACCTGCAGTCCACCGCCAGCCTGATGGACCCGCGCGCCTATGGCAACTTCGCCAAGGC
Organism: uncultured Pseudomonadota bacterium; assembly: GCA_903918705.1. Lineage (GTDB taxonomy): Bacteria > Pseudomonadota > Gammaproteobacteria > Burkholderiales > Thiobacillaceae > PFJX01. The sequence continues at coordinate 2,366 of CAIXFP010000700.1, read as the reverse complement.
CGTGGACCCGGCGGTCATCGCGGCCTGGATCACCGCGTTGACGGACCCGCAATTCATCGCGGCGACCGAGACCGTGCTGGCGGACCCCGGCAAGCTGATGCGCTGGGTGATGGCGCCTCTCGACCCGAAGTTGCTCGGTCTGGCCGCCAACGCCTTGAATCCCAATGTCTACCTGCGTTGGGCCGCGACGCCCCTGGACCCGAAGGTGTTGAACATGGCCACGGCGCCGATCAACCCCAACTGGTATGGCGCCTGGCTGGGCGGCATGGCCAACCCGCAGGCCTATGGCCCGGCTCTGGGCGCCTTGATGCGCGCGCCCTATGCGATGCAGCCGATGCCGATGCTGCCGATGTTGGTGCCGCAGCCAGCCAAGTAGGGCGAACGATTCGGTTGCGGGCGGGCGGGATGATCCCGCCCTTTTTTCGTCCCGCGGGAACGCGCAAGAAAAAAGGCGGCCGCGGCCGCCTTTTACTTGCTGATCGATGGATCAGTCGCGATCGCCCATCAGGGCCATCAGGATTTGCAGCAGGTTGATGAAGATGTTGTAGATGTCCAGATAGATTGCCAGGGTGGCCATCACGTAGTTGGTCTCGCCACCGTTCACCACGCGGTTCACGTCGAACAGCAGGAAGCCGGAGAAGAGCAGGACGGCGACGGCCGACAGGGTCAGCGCCAGGGCCGGAATCTGGAAGAACAGGTTCGCCAGGCTGGCCAGGATCAAGAGGACGATGCCCACCATCAGGAATTTGCCCAGGAAGCTGAAATCCCGCTTGGACGTGGTGGCGATGCCGGCCAGGGTCAGGAAGATGGCGCCGGTGCCGCCCGCCGCCAGGCCGACGATTTCCGCGCCGTTGCGCAGATGCAGGGCCACCTGCAGGATCGGTCCCAACATCAGGCCCATGAAGCCGGTCAGTGCCAGCAGCAACACCACACCGAGTCCGCTGTCGCGATTGGCGGAGATGCCGAAGAACAGGCCCATCATCATCGCCATCATGCCCACGGCGAACATGATCGGGTGGCCGGCGGCGAAACCGAAATTCAAATTCATGCCGAAATAGGCCCCGATCACCGTCGGGATCATGGTCAGGCCCAGCATCATGTAGGTGTTGCGCAACACCTTGTTGGTCTGCTCTACGGCGATCGTGCCGTCCATGCGCACAATATTGTCGAACTGGCTTTGCATCGTGGAATCCCCACAGGTTGAAAACGGAACTAAGACTAAGGGCAGGTGGCCAGAGTTTCAATGCCTCTGGCCACCGGAGGCGATATTTTCCGAGCATCGCTGTCGAGATCTTGCTGCTCCCGCAAAATGGTGACGCGCCGGCCCGCTCCTGTAGAATGCCCGCTTTTCGTGCAAATCCCCCCTATCATGGCGCTAATTGTTCAGAAATACGGCGGTACCTCGGTGGGCTCCATCGAGCGCATCCGCAATGTCGCGGAGCGCGTCGCCAAGTTCAAGATGCTCGGGCATCAGGTCGTGGTGGTGCTTTCTGCCATGTCCGGCGAGACCAACCGCCTCATCGCCCTGGCCCAGCAGATCCAGAAAGAACCGGATCCGCGGGAAATGGACGTGCTCATTTCCACCGGCGAGCAGGTCACCATCGCCTTGCTGGCCATGGCCCTGAAAGACCTCGGCCTCAAGGCGAAGAGCTACACCGGCTCCCAGGTGCGCATCGTCACCGACGACGCCTACACCAAGGCCCGCATTCTTTCCATCGACGAGGACAACCTGCGCGCCGACCTCGATGCCGGCCATGTGGTCGTGGTGGCCGGGTTCCAGGGCGTGGACGAAAGCGGCAACATCACCACTCTGGGCCGCGGCGGCTCCGACACCACCGGCGTGGCCCTGGCGGCGGCGCTGAAGGCCGACGAATGCCAGATCTACACCGATGTGGACGGCGTCTACACCACCGACCCGCGCATCGTCCCGGAAGCCCGCAAGCTGGACAGCATCACCTTCGAGGAAATGCTGGAACTCGCCAGCCTGGGTTCCAAGGTGCTGCAGATCCGCTCCGTGGAATTTGCCGGCAAATACAAAGTGAAACTGCGCGTGCTCTCCAGCTTCCAGGAAGAAGGCGAGGGCACCCTGATTACCTTCGAGGAAGAAAGCATGGAACAACCCATCATCTCCGGCATCGCCTTCAACCGTGACGAAGCCATACTCACCGTCCTGGGCGTGCCCGACAAGCCCGGCATCGCCGCCCTCATCCTCGGTTCCGTGGCCGATGCCAACATCGACGTCGACATGATCGTGCAGAACGTGGGCGCCAATAACACCACCGATTTCACCTTCACAGTCCACCGCAACGAATACAAAAAGACCATGGAGGTGCTCAACCGGGTCAAGGACGAGATCGGCGCCCGCG
>CAIXFP010000699.1 GCA_903918705.1 uncultured Pseudomonadota bacterium | reverse complement strand
GTGATGATCTTGGTGACGCCCTTCTCCTGCAAATGCTTGTCGCCGGCCAGGGCCACCCCGGTATTCACCGTGCCGATGACGCCGGACAGGTCGTCCATGGACGCCAGTTCCTGGGCGATCAGGGCGCCACGTTCGTTCTTCGCCTCGTCATCCCGCTCCACGACCTCGATCTTCAGCTTCCTGCCGCCCACCTCGACGCCGCCGGCCTGGTTGATCTCGGCGATGGCCAGCTTGGCGCCGTCGCGCATGGACGCCCCCATGGGCGCGGAGCCGCCCGAGAACGGCCCGGTGACGGCCAGCTTCAGGGTGTTGCCGGCCAGGGCCGGCACGGCGAACAGGGAAGACAGCAGGGCGGCGAGGAACAGTTTCTGCATGGGGAGTGACCTCTGGCGGGTTGCGGTTATGGGTGGATTCCGGAGCGGGGCGACTGTAGCGGGCCGGGCGTGGTGCCGCAAGTGACGCCGTAGACACGTCCGCTTGCGGCGCGAAGCAGGGCCGAGACCCGCTGCGCCATCATGGCCTGGCGTTACCACCAGGGTTGCTGGAAACGGCGCGAGGAATGGCAGAATTCGCCCTCCGCCCGACATCGCCACCACCATGCCCGCCCGAAACACCACCACCGGCAAGAAGACCGCAGCGCGCAACGCTGAACCCCGCCTGTCCCGCCTGCGCCGCCCCGATGGCATGGCGGTGGAGGAATGGCAGGTCACGCTACGCCGCCAGTTCGGCCGGGAACAGGGCTTCCTCCTGGAAAACCTGGGCGACGCCCCGGTGTTCTCCGAATTCGCCGTCACCAACCCGGCCAGCGGCGGCCGCTACCGGGTGGCCATCCGGGGTGCCGGCCTGGGCGTGAACTACTGCAGTTGCCCGGACTTTGCCAGCAACGATCTGGGCACCTGCAAGCACATCGAGTTCACCTTGGGCCGGCTGCTGGCACGGCGCGGCGGCAAGGCGGCATTCAAGCGCGGCTACCAGCCCGGCTTCAGCGAGCTTTTCCTCGACTACGCCGGCCAGCGCCGGGTGCGCCTGCGCCTGGGCGGCGAGTGCCCCGATGAACTGCGGCAGCGGGCGGCGGGCCTTTTCGACGCGGCGCAGGACTGGTCGCTGCCGGCCTCGGCCTTCGAACGCCTGGACGGTTTCCTAAAGGCAGCAGCCCGGCTGGGCCACAGCGTACGCGCCCATGACGACGCCCTCGCCTTCATCGCCGAAACCCGGGATGCCGCGGCGCGCCGCGCCACCCTGGAGCGGGCCTACCCCAAGGGCGCCCAAAGTCCCGGCCTGAAGAACCTGCTCCGGGTGCCCCTCTACCCCTACCAGGCCGCGGGCGCCCTGTTCGCCGCCCACGCCGGGCGCGCCCTGATCGGCGACGAGATGGGCCTGGGCAAGACCATCCAGGCCATCGCCGCCGCCGAGTTGCTCAACCGCCATTTTGGTGCCGAGCGGGTGCTGGTGGTCTGCCCCACCTCCCTCAAACACCAGTGGAAACGGGAAATCGCCAAGTTCTCCGGGCGCGAGGCCACGGTCATCGGCGGCCTGCGCAGCGCCCGCCAGGGCCTCTACGCGGCACCCGACTATTGCAAGATCACCAACTACGAAACCCTGCACCGGGATCTCGACCTGATCCAGGCCTGGGCGCCGGACCTGGTCATCGTCGACGAAGCGCAGCGGATCAAGAACTGGAACACCATCGCCGCCCGCGCCCTCAAGCGCATCAAGAGCCCCTACGCCGTGGTGCTCACCGGCACGCCCCTGGAAAACCGCCTGGAAGAACTCATCTCCATCGTCCAGTTCGTCGACCAGCACCGCCTGGGCCCCACCTGGCGCCTGCTCAACGAACACCAGCAGCGCGACGAATTCGGCAAGGTCGTCGGCTACCTGGGCCTGGAGCGCATCGGCGCCACCCTGGCCCCGGTCCTGCTGCGCCGGCGCAAGACGGAAGTCCTGGCGCAACTGCCGGAACGGGTCGACAACACCCTGTTCGTGCCGCTCACCGACGAGCAGCGCCTGCACCACGACGAGAACGGGGACGTCGTCGCCCGCATCGTCAGCCGCTGGCGCCGCACCGGCTACCTGTCCGAAGGCGACCAGCGCCGCCTTACCTGCTGCCTGCAGAACATGCGCATGGCCTGCAACAGCACCTACCTGCTGGACCATGAAAGCGACCACGGCCACAAGGTGGACGAACTCATGCTTCTGCTGGACGACCTGTTCGAGCAGCCGGAGGCCAAGGCGGTGGTGTTCAGCCAATGGCGCCGCACCCATGAACTCATCGTCCGCCGCCTGCAACAGCGCGGCTGGGGCCACGTCCTGTTCCACGGCGAAGTGCCCGGCGACCAGCGCGGCGCCCTGGTGGACCGCTTCCACGAAGATCCGGGCTGCCGCCTGTTCCTGTCCACCGATGCCGGCGGCGTCGGCCTCAACCTACAACACGCCGCCGCTACCGTGGTCAACATGGACCTGCCCTGGAACCCCGCCGTGCTGGAACAGCGCATCGGCCGGGTCCACCGCCTGGGCCAGACCCGCGGCGTCCAGGTGGTCAACTTCGTCGCCCAGGCCAGTATCGAGGAAGGCATGCTGGCGGTCCTGGCGTTCAAGAAATCCCTGTTCGCAGGGGTGCTCGACGGCGGCGTCGGCGAAGTCTCCCTGAACGGCAGCCGGCTTGCGAAATTCATGGAAAGCGTCGAGCAGGTCACCAAGGCCACCGCCGAGGTGCCGGTGGAAGCGGAAACCGAAAGCGAGGCCAAGGCCGAGGCCGGCCCCGCCGGGGAAACGCCAAAGGCGGCCCCGGTATCGCCGCCGGAGGCAGCACCGGCGCCGCTGCCCGAGCCGGCGCCGAGTCAGGGTCAGGAACCGCCCGCTGTCGCGCCCGCCAATCCCTGGGCGCCGCTGCTGGAGGTCGGCCTGCAACTCCTCGAAGGCCTCAGCCACCCGGAATCCGCCGGCCGGTCGCCCCTCGTGGAAACCGATCCGCAAACCGGCCGCAGCTACCTCAAGCTCCCGGTCCCCGAACCCGCGACCGTGCGCCGCCTGGCCGACGCACTGCGTGATCTGCTGGCGCCGAGGCAGTAGCACGCGCCGGCGCGTACCACCACTCGAACCCCGCGCGGGCTGGCAAAATGCAGCGGAACAGCGCAGCCCCCGCGCCCGCCCCTGAGACAAGCAAGGAGCCGCCATGGATGCGAACCTGGCCTGCCAACCCAACCTGTATGAAGAGCTTTGCGCCCTGCCGGAAGGCCTGACCGGTGAAATCCTTGCCGGTCAACTGCACACCATGTCCCGCCCCAGCGGCAGACATGGCCTGGCGGTAACCGGGCTGCTGGCTGACCTCGGCGGTCCCTTCAACTTCGGCCGCGGCGGCCCCGGCGGCTGGTGGACCATTAACGAACCGGAGGTCCACTTTGTCCGCGATACCGAGGTCGCCGTACCCGACCTGGCCGGCTGGCGCCGCGAGCGCATGCCCCAGGTGCTGGACGACCAGCGTTTCGAGGTGGTGCCGGACTGGGTGTGTGAAATCCTCTCCCCTTCCACCGCGCGCAAGGACCGCTTCGTCAAGCTGCCGATCTATGCGAAATACGGGGTGGCCCATGCCTGGCTGGTGGACCCGGAAGCCCATACCCTGGAAGCCTTCGAACTGCGCCAGGGTTTCTGGCTGCTGACCGCCACCCTGCAGGACGACGCCCCGGTCCGGGTGGCCCCCTTCGACGCCATCGAGTTTTCCCTGGCGGATTTATGGGGGTGAAGCGCCCCTACCTGCTGAAAAGGACGCGAGCGATGCGCTTCGTGCCTCAGCGCATCCTACGCGGGCTACCAAAGGGGTAATCATGGTAGCCGCGTAGGTCGGGTTAGCCGACAGCTTTATCGCCGGCGTAACCCGACATGGAGCGCCAAGCTGGCGCTGTAGCGGCGGGCAACACGACGACGTTGCGCGACCGACTCACCTGCAGGCCACGGGGAGGACTGCATCAAGCCCGCTTCAGGTTCCGGTAGAAGTTCTCGTGTGTGCCGACAAGCAACAGGACGCGGGTGGCGGGATCGAATTCGTAGGCCAGGAGAAACAACTGGTTGATGCAATCGAATTTGTAAACGAATACACCGTTCAGATCGCCCTTCTTGGCTACACCCAAGGTCGGGTCGGCAACAATGGCGGCGACCGCCCCGTCCACCGCGTCCTTCTGGTTGTCGCGCAGCTTTTTGTAGGCGCGCAGAAAGGCATTCGTCTGCTGAACGCGCACCTCAGCCACGGAACTGCCCCGGTTCGAAATCGCTGAACTGGCTACGGTCTTCGGCTCGTGCGATCAGGAGTTCCCGGATGAAATCGATGGGCAGGTCCGGATTGTCCAGGGCCGCCTTGCCGAGCTTGGCCCAGAACTCCAGTTGCCCGGCGATGCTGCGGCACTCTCCCCTGGAGGCAGACTTCGCTTGTTCGTATAGCTCGTCATCGATACGTACTGGCATGCTCATGATCCACCCCGGTTCGCTACAAATGTAGCTAATGGTATCGAATAGAAGCGCGCCAAGGCAAGGTGGGTAGATGTCCAGTCCCGCCTGTTTATAAACGCGCTTAATGAATAACTCGGGTTTTTCCGATTGCCATTTCTTCAGTGCCTGTATGGGTGCCTGGTGGTTCAAAGCGCGTTGAGGGATATGGTGGTTGTAGAGCTTCAAATAT
>CAIXFP010000698.1 GCA_903918705.1 uncultured Pseudomonadota bacterium | reverse complement strand
CGCCCCGGGCATCGGACACGAAGATGCCCAGGGGGGAGGCGTCGCTCATGGCGCGAAAGCGTGCCTCGCTAATCCGAAGCGCGTCCCGGGTCGCCTTGCGCTCCATCAGGTAGCGCAAGGAACGCGGCAGCCAGTGGGCGTCGACATGGCCCTTGATCACATAGTCCTCGGCACCGCCCTGGACGGCCAGGCGCGCGGTTTCCTCGTCGCTCGCCGCCGAAAGGATCAGGATCAGGGCATCGGGCGCGGCCCGGAGTACCTGGTCGAATACCGCGAGGCCCTGGGCGTCGGCCAGGGTCAGGTCGAGCAGGATCACCGCGAAACCACCCCGGTTCAGTTGTTCGAGGGCGTCGGCCAGGCGCGTCACCCATTGCACGGTAAAGGCGGGGTCGCTGGAGCCGGCAAGCGCCGACTTGATTCTTCCAGCGGCGGTGGCATCGCCTTCGACCAACAGCAAGGGGGGTTACGGCATCGGGCATGGTCTAGCTCTCAGGACTCAATACCTCGAACAGGTGCCACACCCAGGCCCACGCTGCAAAGCAGAGCCTCGGGCCCCCTGATGGCGGGCGGCACCGGGCAAGATTCGCTTCATCTGGAACCGGGAATGTGGATTGGCGGCGTGGCCAGATCGGCGGGCAGGACGGGAGCGGCCAGGCTGCCGCCGTCGTCTTCCCAGCCGTCGAGTCCCGTGGGCTTCAGGGCCACTCGCGGCAACCTGGAAAACCGGCGCGATGCATAGTCGGCCAACCTGCCACCGGTGAGTAAACGCGGGGCGACAAAGTGGGTGTAGCGAGTCATGAGTGTGTCCTTTGCGGAATTGGAACGGTACGGAACTGCCGGTCGGCCGGCAGCCAAGTTACTGCCCGCCATTCTTGATGTGATCGGAAAACTGCCGGCCCTGTTGTTCAGCTTCGTGTTTCCTGATGCCGTAGCGCTGCTGAATCTTGCCCACCTCTTCAAGACGCTCTCCGGCAAGTACACCCCCGGGGTTGTGGGTGAGACCGTTCCGCCATGCCTGTTCCTTGCCCCTGATTTGTTTCCAGGTGCCCGCAAAAATATCCCAGTTCATTTCCAACTCCTGTTCATCCTCGAGCGACCGGCGCCCTCGCGGCGGACTGCAGGACGCGCTCTGCGCGGCAGGCCGAGTTGAACGCCGGATGTCGGGACAGGATGGCAACAATCCGGGGCACGGTCTGTACGCTGGGGTACAGACGCTGGTTCCTCCCTGAGTAGGCTTGCCGCCAAGGATACGGTGGGCGATTTCCACAACCGGTCCGACCGCAACGACACTTCTTGAAACACTGGAGCAAGACCATGAACAACGTCACTCAGGATTTCATTCGCCCGGGTTATGAGACCTTGCCGATACCGGATTTTCCCCATGCCCCCAGCAACTGGTCCCGTGCCGAAGCCGAGGAATCGGCACGCGCGGAAAGCCTGACGCTGACCGAAGCGCACTGGCGGGTCGTGCGCGCGTTGCAGGAGTACTACGCGCGCCATGAGGAGCCCACGGTGAACGTGCGCGAGGTGCATGACGCCCTCGATGAGGAATTCCATGCCGAAGGCGGACTTCGCTATCTCTACACCCTGTTCCCCAAGGGGCCCCTGGCCCAGGGCTGCCTGCTCGCAGGCCTGCCGGTGCCTGCGAGCGCGCAGGACCAGGGTTTCGGCAGCGCGGTCTGAGCGCACATGATCCGGAGATTTTCGCAGGACGCGCTGGACATAAGCATGTGCGGACCTTGTGCATGGCACCGAACCAACGGCGATCTCTCGAACCCCACGCTGGTCATCTCCCCGCTTCAGGCCCAGTTCCAGTACATGCCGGCCGGTTTTCTGCCTGGCGTTGATGAAAAGTCGATGCCAGCACTTGCGGTACGTGTCGGCGATAAAGAAATCGAAGCGTCGCTTTAGAAGTTGCCGGCGCTCTGCGCCCGACGAAGCAGCATACTTATTCGCACGGTGAAAGCCCCGGCGTATGTACGAGAACGCACAGACGACAGTAATTCATTCCTGCAAACTAGGTTGGCGCCTGGTTATTGTTGCGATCATCCAGTGCTTGGCATGTTAACCGGGTGGCTTTATGCAATACGCGTTCAATGACGGCAAGTTGGATTTGTTATTGCCATCTCGCGATAACTTCGACATTACACGTCAATGTTCCAATGGCATGCCAATAGCCAAATAGATCGAATTATCCAGGAATAGGCAAGTATTACATCAAGGCAAAACGGCAGTGAACGACTGAATGATGGATTTGTAATAGTTATTGGCAAATATCATTATTTTATCAATTTTAATGCGGTAAATATCGATTGATGGTGTCATCCACCGATCTGCATCGGCGGTCAGTTGACAGAATTGACGACATGCCTATTCATCATGGAGACATATCATGCCACGGGTCACAGATGGCACTTCCGGATTGCGCGAACCAGTCACCTCGATCATTCCGGACAAGCTGTTCACTTCGGTTTACAAGGACTCTCCCATTCGAAATAACAGCACCGTCACCTACCTGATCATTGGCATTCTTGTGCTTGCCGTCATTGCCCTGGGTTATTGGGGGTGGCTGGAGATGAAAGATGCCGGCGACCAATCCCTGCATGTAACCAGGCTGATGGAAGAAAACAAGACGATGGCGGATGAAGCGCAGGCTAATGTCCGCACGGAAATAGCCCCTCCTACCGTTCCTGCCGTACCAACACCCGCGGTGGCTCCCGTATACGCACGCGCCAATCTGGCGGCATTCGTCTCCAACAGCAAACAAGTGGCACTTGGAACTGCAAAAGAGACCAATGCCACCCCATTGGAGTTGGGCATCGATTGCGCAACAACGCCCAACCAAGCGCAAAGAGTTGTATGCAATGATGCGGATTTGTCGAAGCTCAATGCCGACATGAACTCTGCCTATTTAATCGCTGCGGGAATTGCGGGCAACCCGGAACAACTTCGGCAGGAACAGCTTGAATGGTCCAGCAAGACGCGAGACGCCTGCACCGACAGGAATTGCATCAAGGACGCATACAATCACCGTATTTCAGAACTTGCACAACATTCAGTGCAGTGAACCAAGGTCAGAATTCTGGGCTTAACCCGGGAGCAGCAGGTTCATCTACTCAGTTTCATCAATTACCTGGGCCCCGGCTTTCGCCGGGATGGCGGATGAATCGACGGTTCCTCAATGAATTTGCATTGTGCCGCTATACCAGCAAGGCCCCCGGGCCCATAGTTGTACTTGTGGGTAGCTAAATCAGTGCGCATTGACTACAAGGATAATAACGGTATCCCTCAACTTGTTCAGCATCACATTGTACGACAACATTACGGTTAATCTTCCACCGCTCAGCAGGCTGAGAATCATGCATGGTGGCGGCCCAATCAATTTATCAAGCCTAGTCGCGGCGCGAGTCATCCATTGCCGTCAGGTCGGCTACCCTATTCCCTGCGGGTGCGAATGTTTAGGTGCGAAAGAAATTTCACCTTGTGTCTGCCAGCGCACAGAACAGCCCGTTTTATACGCGCAGTCTGGCGCTGGGTGGGGCTCAAAGCAGCTTCCTGTTTGCGCTCCAGTTTTTGATCCAATTTTTACTAGAGGTTTCATCATGCTAAGACGATTTCTCGTGACGCTGTTCGCCATGCTGACCTTGGTCGGCGCCGCTGCATCAATTACCGGTTGCAACACGATTGAAGGTGCGGGCAAGGATGTTCAGCGCGCCGGCGGTGCTATCAGTGGCGAGGCCAATGAGCACAGGTAAGTCAGCCTGGCTGTTTCATAAACACCCCGTGCGGTCATCTCATCGAGAAGCCCGGTGGGAATTGTTGTAGCGATACTGTCGCCGGATATTTACCGGCCTGCATTTCAAGGAAAACATCATGAGCATCAACAAATATCAAGTTAAGGGCCGAGTCGAAGAAGTAAAAGGCAAGGTCAAGGAAGTGGCCGGCAGACTGGTCGGCAACGAATCTCTGGAAGTAAAAGGCGCCGCACAAAAAATTGCCGGTGAAGCGCAAGCCAGATTCGGCAACGCCAAGCATGATTTGAAGAAGAAACACTGATTTCGGATCGCCCGGTTGCCTCCGAACAGGGCGCAACAGGTCGCCCTGAATAATTCGTCATGCCCGCTATGGGCTGCACTCGGAGCAGGGCCCGGGAATCCTGTTCATTTATTCCCGGGACAAAAGTGTGAATTTCGGCGGCAGTTGCACGGCGCTGCGATCCGGTTACTGTCGTCAGTGCCGCGCCGCCTGGATGAGGAAATGATGATGAAATACCCTGTCTATTGCGTCATTTTGTATTCGCTACTCACCCCGGCCCTGGCTGGACCTCTTGATCTGGCCGATGTCAACAATGGCAAGGCATTGGTGGAACGACACTGCATGTCGTGCCACGTCGCCAAGTTCGGTGGGGATGGGTCCAGCATCTACACTCGGGCAGACCACAAAATCCGTTCCCTGGAGGCCCTGGTTGCCCAAATCAACCGCTGCAACGAGGGCACCCGCGCCAGCCTTCCGCCTGAGGGACTGCAGGATGTGGGCGCCTATCTCAACCAGTCGTTCTATAAATTCAGGTGATACTCACCATGGCAGCCTGAGTGCTGTAACGCTCCGACTTCGAGGGCTTCGTGATGACGGACATTCCTGTGAGCAAGCCGTGGTGGCTGGAACCCCTCGCAGAGCCCCAGGCGGGGCTGGCCAAGGATGCGGCAGGTTTATCCAGTGTCGAGGCCGGATCGCGATTTTCCCAGTTCGGCCACAACCTGTTCCGCGACCATCAGGAACGGCCATTGTGGCTGCAGTTCCTCGCCCGCTTCAGGAATCCTCTGGTCGTCCTGCTCTTGGTGGCCAGCGCCATTTCCGCCCTGACCGGTGAAGCGATCGATGCGGTGCTGCCGTTCACGCCGTTGGGCACCAATTTCGGCTTCACCCCGCCGCACGCCCGGTTCTATCTGATCCTGGCCGCCATGGTGGTGGTCTACCTGGCACTGCTGGAAATCACCCAAAAGGGCTTCTACCGCTGGCATAGTGGAGCGCAGACGCTTACACCGCCTCCGGCAAGTTCCCCCGGCTGACGCTCTCGCCATCCTTGGAACGCAAGGACCAGAACGTCAGCGACGACAGGATGGTCAGCCCCCCCAGGACCAGGAAGGCGTGGTGCAACGCGGTGGTCACCGCCAAATGGTCGGTCTGCGGCAGGTCGCCGAGAAACCCGGCGGTGATCAGCGAACCGCAGGCCAGCCCGAAGCTCATGGACATCTGCTGCAGCGAGCTGGCGAGGGTGCTGGCCATGCTCGAGTCCGCGCTCTCGATGTCGGCGTAGGCCATGGAATTCATGCTGGAAAACTGGAGCGAGTTGAAGAAGCCCAGGGACAGCCCCAGCAGCACGATCAACGCGATGGGCGTGGCCGGAACTACCAGGGCGTAGAGGCCGACGATGCCCCCGATCATGACCGTGTTCAAGATCAGTACCCGCCGATAGCCATAGCGCGCCAGCACCCAGGATGAGATGAACTTCATGCCCATGGCCGCCACGGCGACCGGCATCATCAAGAGGCCCGACAGCCAGGCGGGTAGGCCCAGTCCGAGCTGGTAGAGTAGCGGCATCAAGAACGGCAGGCCGCCGACCCCCAGGCGGGTGATGAATCCGCCCATCACCGAGACGCGGAAGGTGCGTATGCGAAACAGCGCCAGGCGCAGCAGCGGATAGGTCGTCCGGCGCGCATGCCAACCGTAGGCGACCAGCAGGCCGAGGCTGAGCAGCAGCAGGAGCGTCGCCGAAGCCAGGTCGATGTGGTGTTCGCCGAACACTTCCAGCAGCCAGGAGAACAGCGCCGTGCCGCCGCCGAACAGGAGCAGGCCGACACCATCCAGGGGGCGCGCAGCATCGCCCCGGTAGTCCGGCATGTGGCGATACGCCAGCAGCAGCGCCACCATGCCCACCGGCACATTGACGAAAAAGATGTCGCGCCAGGTCAGCCAATGCACGATGAGACCGCCGACCGTGGGCCCGAGCAGGGGGCCGATCAAGGCCGGGATGATGACGAAGTTCATCGCCACCAGCAGTTCCGACTTGGGGAAGGTGCGGATGATGGCGAGCCGCCCCACGGGAATCATCAGGGCCGCGCCGAAACCCTGGAGGATGCGTGCCGCCACCAGCATCGGCACATTGGCGGCCAGGCCGCAGAGGATGGAGGAAACGGTGAAGACCACCACGGCGCCGCCGAACACCCGGCGCGTGCCGTAGCGGTCGGCCAGCCAGCCGCTTACCGGAATGCTCACGGCCAGGCTCAGGATGTAGCTGGCCACCACGGCCTTCAGGCTCAGGGGCGTCACCCGCAGGCTGGCGGCCATGGCCGGCACCGCTGTGTTGACGATGGTGGAATCCAGTTGCTCCATGAACAACGCGG
>CAIXFP010000697.1 GCA_903918705.1 uncultured Pseudomonadota bacterium | reverse complement strand
ATCGCCTTATCGACCGCCGTTACCAATGCTTTTTCCAGAAATGCCACTTCACCCATCGGGTGACCCTCCTATTCAGCCGCAAACCCGCACCAGTACTGAGTTTGCAGCAGTTTTTGTGGGGGCAACTGAGGAAAATAGGATCATGGCATCGACAAAGGAAAGCGATGGGTATTGCTGCGCTCAACCCATGCTACGCCGCTGAATCCGGCTTGCCGGGAAGCAATGCTGCGCGGAACCGAGCCAGTTCCTCCGCCACGCCCTGCCGATCCTGCTCCCATAGTGCAAAGCCAGGGGCCACTTGCCCCAAGCGATCCAGGATGCTCAAGGCCTCCTCGTAAAGCGTCCTGGCCTGGGTGATGCGCCCAGCTTCAGTCTCACTCCGGGCATTCTGTACACAGGCCACTGCCCGTCCCCACTGCCAGTCCGCGTTGCCGGGATCCCGCTCGGCCAGACGGCGGCTGATGGCCAGATCTTCGGCATAGGCTGCGCGGGCCGGCTCCAATTGGCCCTGGGCTAGCAAGACGTCCCCCACCCGGCTGTGCGCAACCCCCAGTTCCCGCTGCCAAGCGGCATGGCCGGGGTTCTGCTCGGCCAGAAGGCGGGCGATGGACAAGGCTTCGGCATAGGCCACGCAGGCCGGCTCCAGATTGCCCTGGGTTAGCAAGACATCCCCTACCTTGCCGTGCGCAACCCCCAGTTCCAGCTGCCAGCCGGCATGGCCGGGATCCTGCTCCACCAGTCGACGGGCGATGGACAAGGCTTCGGCATAGACCACGCGGGCCGGCTCCAGTCGGCCCTGGGCTAGTAAGACATCCCCCACCTTGCCGAGCGCAACCCCCAATTCCCGCTGCCAGCCGGCATGGCCGGGGTCCTGATCGGCCAGACGGCGGCTGATGGCCAGATCTTCGGCATAGGCTGCGCGGGCCGGCTCCAGTTGGCCCTGGGCACTCAAGACGTCCCCCACCCGGCTGTGCGCAACCCCCAGTTCCCGTTGCCAAGCGGCATGGCCGGGGTTCTGCTTGACCAGACAGCGGCTGATGGACTGGAATTCGGTGTAAGCCATGCGGGCCGGCTCCAGTTGGCCCTGGGCCTTCAAGACATCGCCGCGCAGGCAATAAGCATCCGCCAAAGCCGGTTGGTCACCGGTGGCCTGGGCGAGTTCGATCAGTTCACGCGCCACCGCACCGAGTTGCGCGGTCTCGCCACGCAGATGGCGTGCCCAAGCCAACACGATTTGGCACCAGAGCCGCGCACGACCGGCGACCAGGCCGGTAAAAACGAGTTCTCCCAGCCTGGCCGCCAGCGCATAGTAGTCTTCCGGATGGGCCTTGCCACCCCAATCCCAATCCAGATGCTCCAGTTCGCCGGCGGCGGCTTCCGGGTCGCCAACCAGGCGCTGGTAGATCCATTCGATGCGCCCCGCCGGGCTGGGGTCGTCGGCAAAGCAGGCTGCCGCCCGGAGGGACAACTCGCGGAAGCGGGCCGGCCGTTCTGCCGCGATCTTCTTGCGCCAGCCCAGGCGGGTGTTTTCGTGCAGGTTGCGGGGGCCATGGTCTTTTCCGCCGTAGCACTCCACGAAGGGAAAGCTTTTCAGGATGGCGAAACGGGTTTGCGCATCCGCCGGCTCGATCTCCAAGACCCGCGCCAGCAGGCCGGCCTCGAACCAGCGAAGCACGGCGGCGGCGTCCAGGGCGGCGGCGAGGTGCTCGCGCACGGCTTCCGGCCGGGTTTCCAGGGTGAATTCGGCGATGACGGCCGACTGGGCATGGGGGTCTCCCTGGGTTGCGGCGAGGCCCTGGAGCAGGCGTTCGGTCAGGTGCATGGCCGGGCTCCACTGTTAGCGATGACTTCACAGCAATTCGACATGCGGGCTGGATTGCCATCGGAATACATCAACAGCGTGCGCAAATCGGCGCGTTTTTCCGCCAGCACGGGATAACGTTTTTCGACCCAGGGCCGCCAGTGGTCTAGCTCGGTGATGGGACGCAGCGGCATATGCCGGGCCTGTTCATGCCAGGCCGTCTGGCGGTGATCCGGCACTTTCTGCCCGGCGATGATCACGACCAGGCCCAGGGCGGTTTCCACTTCGAGAAGGAATTGACTGAACCAGTCTTCCAGGGGCTTGTTACCGGCGATGGCCTCGTAGGTGTCGATGGTGACCAGGACAGGGCGGCGCAGGGCGCGCAGGTCCTTGCGCAGGAGATGGAGCTTGTTGGCGCCGTCGCGGCTGAAATTGGGCAGGAGTTCCCCCAGTTCCAGATGAAACTCGCCATGGATGGTGGCGTCTTTGAGCCCATCCAGTTTGCAGTCGATTCCGACCACGGGAATGTCCAGACGGCTGGCGTATTGCCGGGCTTGGCGCAGCAGCAGGGTCTTGCCCAATCCGCTGCCGCCTTCGCACAGGAGGATGCGTTGCCGCGCGCGCCCTGCCAACAGGTCGCGGATGGCGGGCCACTCCTCGTCGGTACGGTCGGCCTGGTCGGGCTGGAAGTCGATGGGCTCCGGCCAGCGCACGGTGGGCGACTCGATGCCCGGCAGACCCAGACAATCGGCGGCCCATTTCACCAGGGCGTCCAGTTGCGTGTCGGCAAGAAAGGGCTGGAAGTGATGCCAGCGGCGCAGGCCGGCAGACGCGCTGGCTGGATCGGTGGTGTCCACATAGGCCAGGCGGATGTGGGCGTTGACGCCCTTGTCGTCGTAGAGGCTCTGGCAGAACAGGGCCGCCTCGCTGGCGGCGCCGCGACCTTCGCCAGCGGGCGCGGTGCCGTCGTAGGCGGCGAACCAGCCTTTGGAGCCGATGATCACCACACAGGCGGAATTCGTCGCTGCGTCGTCACACCATTTCGGCCAGCCTTCATTCGGCCCGCCCGGATGCTCGTCCATATAGAACTGGTCCAGCAGCACCGGCAGCCCTGCGTCCTGCAACAAGGTACCCAGGCGTCGCACCGCGCGGGCGTGCTCAAGGCTTTCCTGGCGATAGCTGATGAAGACCTGCTTATTCATGTTGCACGACGATGGAAAAAGACTGGGCGATCAAGGCGGCTCTCCTGCACGATTTGTTGTCTTTAAGCATTTTCTCCGGTTTTCCATATATCCGCTGCAACTTGTATGCGGCTTGGCTACCGCCCGAGAGGAGGCTACCTGTTCGCGTCGCCGTTCCAGGTGTGTTTGCCAGCGTCGGCCTGATAGGCGGCGTGTCCGAGGCCCGCTCCATGGCGTTGTAGGCGCGGCGCGGGTCCATGGGCTGCGCATTGGGGTCGGAGAGACCCGTCAGGCTGGTCGGCGCGGGCGTACGCACGGCCTGGGCGGCAAGCGAGGATTGTTACGCTCTCCCATCCTTCATCCCTGGACTGAGGCACGTTTTACCGTCAATCATCCAAGGTGGGAGCCCGGAGCCTGAATTGGGCACGCCGGGATCCGTGCGGGGGGGGGGCAACAATGGGCTCCCTTACCGCGATTCAATTCAGTTGCCGGCTCGCTTGGCGTGCCACGATGGAAGCCGGGTTCTGACGGAAGTCGAGCACGGCCATCACGATGGCCTCGCTGCCCTGCTGGTCGGAGTAAACGGCAAAGGCAAATCCCATAGGCCGGACCCTGGCGGCGCCCTCCCACTCGCATGGCGAGCGGCAACCCGCGATGGTGGCGCCGCCCGGTCTGGGCTGACGCCACACCTCGCGCCCTGCCGGAGCGGTCGCCGACGGCGAAGCCGCGCCCGCGTTGTTTCGCGTCAACGCCGCGGCCCGATGGCACAATGGCGTCCGCCGCGATTTTCTTGAGGTGAGCGATGAAAGGCCCGAAGACTTACGACGAATATGTGGACCTGGTGCACCAGGGTGTTTATGAAGTGGACGAAATGCGTGCCGGCATCGACTACGACCCGGAGAACGCGGAGCGCTGGTCCAGCATGCTGGATCATCTCGACGGCGTGCTGCGTAAGCTCTACGACGACATGATTTCCGACAAATACGAATTTCCCACCGGCAGCGATCTGCCCTACATGCAGTTCGTCAACCGCTGGGGCCGCGAGATCCCCTTCAAACAACTCCTGCTGGTGATCAACGAAGCTCACAAGAACGGATTGACCCGTGCCTAAGCTCCTTCTGTTCGTCCTTTTTGTCCTTGGGGTGGTGCTCTGGTTCAAGCATCAGGGCCGGCGCGACGCGTCGCCACGGGTGGAACGGCCCGTGGAGGACATGGTGCGCTGCGCGGTGTGCCGGGTGAACCTGCCGCGTTCCGAAGCCATCCTGAGCCAGGGCAAGATCTATTGCTGCGATGAACACCGCCGTCGCGGCAGTTGAGCCCGGTGTCACGTCGCCCGAGACACCGGAAGCATTCTGGCGCTCTCTAGGCCACCTCAACAGTTTTCGCGTATTCCTGGCCGTCGCCATGGGGGCGGCGGGAATGCTGGCCGACCAGACCTTTCACCGCTTCGATTACCCCCGGCTGTTCCAGGCCACCTGCGCGGTCTATCTGTTCGTCGCGCTGCTGTTCCGCAGGCCGGCACTGGCGCGACGCGACCGCTTCGAGCGCCAGGTTTCGCGCCAGGCGCTGGTGGACATCATCTGCATCGCGCTGCTGATGCATCTGTCCGGCGGCAATTCCAGCGGCGTCGGATTGCTGCTGATCGTGACCCTGGCCGCCGCCGGCATGCTTTCGGAAACCCGCATGGTTTTGTTCTGGTCGGCTGCCGCCACCCTCGCGATTCTGAGCGAGCAGATCATCCAGGTCGTGGCCTTCGACGGCAGCGCCGGCGGTTTCGCCCGGGCCGGCTTTCTTTCCCTGGGACTGTTCGCCTCGGCTCTGTTGTCCCATGCCCTGGCCAAGGGGGCGCTTGCGGCTTCCAGAGTGGCGGCGGAAAAAATCCGCGAGGCGGAAAGCATGGAGCGCATCAACGAGCGGGTGATCCAGGAATTGCCCTACGCGGTGATCGTGGTGAATGGCGAAGGCGCGGTCCTGCAGCACAATGCGCGGGCTGCCGAGTTGCTCGATGTGCGTTTTTTTTTCCGCTGCGGCCTCGGCCATGGTTCCCCGCGCCTGGCGGAGATGTGGTTGCGCTGGCGCGCGGGAGAAACCCAGCCGGCCTACCCGTTCCAGGTGGGCCGCGAAGGGCGGCGCCTGCGCGCGCGTTTCATCGAACTGGAAACCACCCGGCGCGAAGGCGCGGTGGTGGTCCTGGAAGATCTGACCGATCTGGAGGCCCAGGCGCAGCGCATGAAACTGGCTTCCCTGGGACTGCTCACCGCGAACCTGGCCCACGAGATCCGCAATCCCCTCTCGGCCATCCGCCATGCCGCCGGCATGCTCAGGGAAGAGGCGAAGGACGCCATGGCGGCGAAACTCTCCGGCATCATCGACAACAATGCCGAACGCCTGAACTGGCTGGTGGAAGACGTGCTGGCCCTCAACCGGCGCGATCGTGTGGCCCGCGAAAACCTGCCTCTGGCCGAGCACCTGCGGAGCCTGGTCGAACAGTATGGGCAACGCGAGGGAGCGCCGCCGGATAGTGTGATGTTGCAGGTGATCGGCGAACCCGCCATCTGTTTCGACGCCGCCCACCTCGAGCAAATCTTCTGGAACCTGTTTCGCAACGCCTGGCGCTATTGCCGGAAACATCCCGGCAGCATACGCATCCGGGCGGTGGCGGCGGCCACGAAAGTGGATGTGGACCTGTCCAACGACGGGCCTGGCATTCCCCGGGAACTGCAAACGCGGCTGTTCGAGCCCTTCTACACCACCGACAAGGCCGGCACCGGGCTGGGCCTCTACATCGCCCGCGAACTGGCCGAGGCCAACGGTGCCAGCCTGCGCTATGTGGATATTCCGGATGGGGCCATGTTCCGCCTGACCTGCCAGACTGCGCCCTGCTGATATGGAATACTCCGGGCATGCCCAACACTAAGCCGAAACGTCCCCGCGTCCTGCTGGTGGACGACGAACCCGACCTGCTCGATCTGCTCGAACTCGATCTCGCGCGCATGGGCCTGGATGGCGTGCGCGCCGCGTCCGTGGCCGAGGCGCGGCGGCAACTGGCCGGTGGCGGCTTCGACCTGTGCCTGACCGACATGCGCCTGCCCGATGGCGAGGGCATCGAGGTGGTGCGCCATATCGCCGAACATGCCCCGCGCACGCCGGTGGCGGTCATCACCGCCTGGGGTTCGGCCGAGAACGCCGTCGCGGCCCTCAAGGCGGGCGCCTACGACTACGTCGAGAAGCCGGTGACCACGGACAATCTCCGCAGCCTGGTGCGCTCCGCGCTGAAGCTCGCGGACCCGGTTTCCCCGGCGGGCGAGCGTGGTCTGGTGGGCGATTCCATCCCCATGCAACAGGTGCGCGCCTTGATCGACAAGGTGGCGCGCAGCCAGGCGCCGGTGTTCATCAGCGGCGAGACCGGCACCGGCAAGGAAGTGGCCGCGCGCAGGATCCACGCCCGCGGCAGCCGCGCCGAGGCGCCGTTCCTGGCAGTCAACTGCGGCGCCATCCCCGAGAACCTGATGGAGAGCGAGTTCTTCGGCTACCGCAAGGGCGCCTTCACCGGGGCCGACAGCGAGCGCGACGGCTTCTTCCAGGCGGCCGCCGGCGGCACCCTGTTTCTCGATGAAATCGTCGAATTGCCCCTGCCCATGCAGGTCAAGCTGCTGCGCGCCATCCAGGAAAAACGGGTGCGCCGGGTGGGTGGGGTGACGGAGGAGCCGGTGGATGTGCGCCTGATCAGCGCCTCGCATCAGGATCTGCAGGGGGCGGTGAACCAGGGGCGGTTCCGCCAGGATTTGTTTTATCGCCTCAACGTCATTGAAATCCACATGCCGGCCCTGCGCGAGCGGCGCGAGGATGTGGCGGAGCTGGCGGATTTCCTGCTCGGCCGCCTGTGCGAGGGCCGGGCGGTGCCGAACCTGCTGCCGGCCGCGCTGGTGGCTCTGGCCGAGTACAGCTACCCGGGCAACGTGCGCGAACTGGAAAACATCCTGGAGCGGGCCTTGGCCCTGTGCGATGGCGGCCGGATCGACGCGGACGATCTCAATCTGCTGCCCCAGGCCAGCGGTCCGGACAGCCCGGCTCAGGGCCTGGGCTTGCAGGAGCGGCTCGACGCGGTGGAGCGCCAGTCCATCCAGTCCGCCCTGGAACACACCGGCAACAACAAGACCGCCGCCGCGCGCCTGCTCGGAGTCACCTTCCGCTCGCTGCGCTACCGCATGGAGCGGCTGGGAATGGAGTGAGGGCCGTACCACGCCGGGTACTGCTGATTGAGCCTTGTGCCTCTGTCTGCAGATCGGCCACTCCGGCGGCAGGTCGACCGATCACTGCGTAGCTCAGGGTGGCGCGGGCGCCGCTGTGGCTCACTGCGTTCCCGCATCCGGGGCTGCCACCCCGTCAGGGGAGCCGCCTACTTGAATCCTACCCTGCTTGT
>CAIXFP010000696.1 GCA_903918705.1 uncultured Pseudomonadota bacterium | reverse complement strand
AGGAGATCCGCGGCTACGAGGCGGTGACGCGGATCGCGAACGCGCCGGCGTTCATCAAGGGCGTGATCAACCTGCGCGGGGTCATCGTCCCCATCGTCGACCTGCGCATCAAGTTCAACCTGGGCGAGCCCACCTACGACCAGTTCACCGTGGTCATCATTCTCAACATCGGCAAACGGGTGATGGGTGTGGTGGTGGACGGAGTTTCCGACGTGATCCAGCTGTCCTCCGACAACCTGCATCCGGCCCCCGAATTCGGCTCGATCCTCGACACCCGCTACATCGTCGGCCTGGGCACGGTGGAGAACCGCATGATCATCGTGGTGGACATCGAGAAACTCATGACCAGCGCGGAGATGTCGCTGATCGAAGCGGCGGCGGCCTGAACCCGCGGTGCCACCTGGGCAAGCCGACTAATCTGGGCAGGGGATCACACAGTGAACACACTTAAACTAAAGACTGCATTCTTCATGCTGCTGGGCCTGATCGCCCTGGGCCTGATCATTCAGGCCGGCGTCGGCAGCCTGTCCAGCCGTAGTGTCGCAGTGAACGGGCCGGTATACGGCAACATCGTCCAGGACAAGGATCTCATTGCCGACATCCTGCCGCCACCGGGCTTCGTGGTGGAGGCCTACCTCACCGCCGCGCAGATGCAGTGGGTGGAAGGCGCGCAGCGGGAAACCCTGAAGAAACGCTTCGAGCAGACCCGGTCGGACTTCGTCGATCGCCACAAGGTCTGGCAGGCAGCCGGCATCGATGAGGCCATCAAGGCGGAAATGCGCAAGGCGCGGGATCTCGGCCAGGCCTTCTACGCCAAGGCGGACAGTGCCTACTTTCCCGCCCTGGCCGCCGGCGACGGCGCCGCAGCACGCCAGGCACTGAACGACATGCAGATCTTGTTTGAAAATCACCGCGAGCACATCGTTGCCGCCGTGAGCCTGTCCAATGCTTCTCTGGACGCCATGCAGAAGGACGCGGATATCAGCATCCACCGCAATGACCTGATCCAGGGAGGCCTGATGCTGGCCGTGCTCGCCGCCCTGATGGCGCTGGGTGGCGGCATCCTGCGCGCCCTGCTGCGCCGGATCGGCGGCGAGCCGGCCGAGGCCAGCCGCGTCGCCGACAGCATCGCCGCCGGCCGCTTCGACAACGACATTCCCCTGCAACCCGGCGACGCCGTTAGCCTGATGGCCCGGCTGCGGCAGATGCAGGCGCAGATCAAGGAGCGGATGGAGACCGAGCACCGCATCGCCGCCGAGAACCTGCGTGTGCGCATCGCTCTGGACAACGTCGAGTCCAGCGTGATGATGGCCGACAACGAACGCCGCATCATCTACGTGAACAAGGCGGTGGAAAACCTGTTCCGCAATGCCCAGGCCGACATCCGCAAACAGCTTCCCCAGTTCGACGCCGACCGGCTTCTCGGCAGCAGCATCGACACCTATCACAAGGTGCCCAGCCACCAGGCCGGTCTGCTGGCCCATCTCAACGGCGGCTACAAGAGCACCTTGAACATTGGCGGCCGCATCATGACCGTGGCGGCCAACCCGGTGCTGGACGCCTCGGGCAACCGCCTGGGCTCCGTGGTGCAGTGGAACGACCGCACCAGCGAAGTCGCCGCGGAGCGCGAGATCGCCACCCTGGTGGAAGCCGCCAGCCTGGGTGACTTCAGCCGCCGCCTGGCGAAAGAGGGCAAGGAAGGCTTCTTCCTGCAACTCTCCGACGGCATCAATCACCTCATGGAAACTACCGAACGCGGCATCAACGACGTGGCCAGGGTGCTCGACGCCCTTACCCAGGGTGACCTGGGCCAGCGCATCGAGACGGACTACCAGGGCCAGTTGGGCCAACTCAAGGACGCCGTCAACACGACCAGCGCGCGCCTGGCGGAGATCGTCGCCCAGATCCGTGAAGCCAGCGACTCCATCAACACCGCCGCGCGGGAAATCGCCGGCGGCAACAGCGACCTTTCGGCGCGCACCGAGTCGCAAGCCTCCAGCCTGGAGGAAACCGCGTCCAGCATGGAAGAGTTCACCAGCACGGTGAAGCAGAACGCCGACAACGCCCGCCAGGCCAACCAGTTGGCCCGCGGCGCCTCCGACATCGCCGTCAAGGGCGGTGCCGTGGTGGGCCATGTGGTGCAGACCATGGGCGCCATCGCCGACAGTTCCAGGAAGATCGCCGACATCATCGGCGTCATCGACGGCATCGCCTTCCAGACCAACATCCTGGCGCTGAACGCGGCGGTCGAAGCCGCCCGCGCGGGCGAGCAGGGCCGCGGTTTTGCGGTCGTGGCGAGCGAAGTACGCTCGCTCGCAGGCCGCAGTGCGGAGGCCGCCAAAGAGATCAAACGGCTCATCAACGCCAGT
>CAIXFP010000695.1 GCA_903918705.1 uncultured Pseudomonadota bacterium | reverse complement strand
GTCGACCGCCGGATGCCAGCCGGGAATGGCGGCGAACCCGTCCTCCACCACCCAGTCGGCGCGCAGGTTGGGCACCCGGCTCGTGGCCTCGGTCAGGGCCGGGAGCATGTGGATGACGTCGCCCAGGGAAGTCATTTTGACGATGAGGAGGTTCATGGCCGCGAAGATAGCAGGAGAGGTGCGGCCACGCCCAGTTCGCGGCGGGACAGCGGCCCTCAAGTTTGCGCGGGGGCGGCCGCTAACTTCGTTGTCCTCAAGTTTTGACCGACGCCATGCCCTCTTTCCCGCTCACCCTTTGTCACCCGCGTTCGCCCGGAGGGCACGGATGAGCCAGGCGCCGGCTCTGGAACTGGAGTCAGACCTGAGCCAGGCCATGCAACGGGGTGAGCTCGAGCTTTTTTTTCAGGCCAAGGGCGATCTTCACAACGGCCGCATCCATGGCGCCGAAGCCTTGTTGCGCTGGTGGCGCGGCGAGCGGCTCACGCAACCGGGCGAATTCATTCCGGTGGCGGAGAAATCCGGGCTGATCGTGCCCATCGGCGCCTGGGTCATCGATGCGGCCTGCGCCTACCTCCAGACCTGGGCGAAGATCGGCATCGGCGACACCCGCTTGGCGGTGAACGTCTCGGCGCGCCAGTTGCTCGCCGGCAATCTGGAAGCCGTGGTGTCCGACGCACTGGCACGCCATGGAGTGAGGCCCGAATGCCTGGAACTGGAACTGACCGAAAGCATGTTGATGGACGATCCCGAGGCCGCCAGCGCCTTGCTGCTTCGGCTCAAGGACATCGGCGTGAAAATCTCCCTGGACGACTTCGGCACCGGCTATTCCTGTTTCGCCAACCTCAGCCGGTTTCCCCTGGATGCCCTCAAGATCGACCAATCATTCGTGCGGCTCATGGTCGAGGAGGCAAACACCGCTGCTATCGTCGCCGCCATCATCGCCCTGGCCCACCGCCTGGGGCTGCGGGTGGTGGCCGAGGGGGTGGAAACCGAGGCGCAGCTCGCCTATCTGCGCCGGCTCGGTTGCGACGAAATCCAGGGCTTCCTGTTCAGCCGCCCGGTACCCGAGGCCGACTACCTGGCCCTGCTCGCCCAGGGCAAGACCGTTTCCGGCCAGCCGGAAGAAGCGGCGCGAACCCTGCTGCTGGTGGATGACGAGCCGGCCATACTTTCGGCGTTACGTCGCATGCTGCGCCAGGAGGGCTATCGCATCCTTACCGCCAACAACGCGGTGGAAGGGCTGGAACGACTGGCCCTGGAACCCGTCCAGGTGGTCATCTCCGACCAGCGCATGCCGGGCATGGCCGGCACCGAATTCCTGTCCAGGGTGAAGACCATGCATCCGGACTGCCTGCGCATCATTCTTTCCGGCCAGGCCGAACTGCCAGCCGTGTTGGACGCCATCAACGACGGCGCCGTCTACAAATTCTTCACCAAGCCCTGGGACGACGCGCATTTGCGCGAGCGCATCCGCGAAGCCTTCCGCGTCCAGGCCGTCCTCGCCTCGCTCAAGCCCTCCCGGCCATGATCGCCACGCCTCCTGACCGCACCCTGCTCCTGGTGGATGACGAGCCCAACATTCTCGCCGCCTTGCAGCGCACCTTGCGCCGCGATGGTTACCGCATCCTCGCCTGCGACGATCCGGAAAAGGCCCTCGAACTGCTCAGCCGGGAGCGGGTCGACGTGATCCTGGCCGACCAGCGCATGCCGGGCATGAACGGGGTCGAGTTCCTGCGCCGGGCCAAGGAGATGCATCCGGAAACCATCCGCATCGTGTTGTCCGGCTATACCGACCTGCAATTCATCACCGATGCCATCAATGAAGGCGCCATATACAAATTCCTGACCAAACCCTGGGACGACGGGCAGTTGCGCGAGCAGGTGCGCGAGGCCTTCCGCGGCAAGGAAGTCACCGACGAGAACCGCCGCCTGAGCGGGGCGCTGCGGGCGGCCAACCTGGACTTGCAGGCGCATGTGGCGGAACGGGAACGCCAGGCGCGGCAGTTAGAAACCGCGTTGGACACTTTGCAGGAAGTGTTGCAACTGATCCCCTGGCCTATCGTCGGCATCGATGAAACCAGAATGATCGCGCTCTCCAACACGGCCGCCGACACCCGGCTGGGCGGCAATGTGCCGCTGTTGGGACGGGATGCGTGCACGGTCCTGCCGGAGAGCATGTGCCCCTGGCTCGACGCGCCGGAAACCATCCCGGAGCAAATCGTGCACAAAGGCGGCAAGTACCGCGTGATCTACAAAACGATGGGCCAGCATTCGAGCTCGCGTGGCGTGCTTCTGGCCCTGTTGCCCTGCGAGATCTGCGAATGAGTGGTGGCCCGAACCCCATGCCCCTGGATCGCGCCCTGCCCGGCATGCGCCTGGCCTGCGACATCCGCGACGCACACGGCACGATTTTGCTGGCTGCTGGCGGTGAACTGACTGTAGCCTTGCTGGCCGCGCTGCGGCGGCGAGGCATCGGCCAGGTCTGCGTGGCCGGAGAGGCAACGCAGACGGAAGATGAGCGTCAAGCCCGCCGCGAAGCCATCCGCATCCGCCTGGCCCACCTGTTCCGCCGAGCCGGTGAGGCCGAGGCGGATCGGCGGCTGTTTGAAGCCATGCTCGACTACCGCCAGGAGCAATTGGGATGACGGCGCTCAGCCTGGATGAAGTCCTGGCGGACATCCACGAGTTGCCCTCCCTTCCGGCGGCGGTAAGCGAGCTGGTGCGCACCCTGGACGATGAAGCCGCCGGCATCGACCAGCTCGCCGAGGGCATCGCCAAGGACCAGTCCCTGGCCGCGCGCGCCCTGCGCGTCGCCAATTCCCCCTTCTACGGCATCCCGCACCGGGTGGCGAGCATTCACGACGCCATCGTCATCCTCGGTTTTCGCGCCGTGGGCAGCCTGGTGACGGCGGCCTCGGTGACCGGCTATTTCGCGCCGCCGCCGCACGACGCCTTCGACCTGCCCCGCTTCTGGCGCCACGGCATCGGCGCCGCGCTGTGCGCGCGGGCGCTGGCGCGAAGCGCCGAACTCGACGTGGAGGCCGCGTTTACCGCCGGGTTGCTGCATGACATCGGCGTGCTGGTGCTGCTCACCACCCGGCCCCGGCATTACGCCCGGGTGCTGGAATACCGGGCGGCCCACGATTGCGAACGGGTCGAGGCGGAGCGGGAATTGCTAGGCTTCGATCATGCACGGGTCGGCGAGGCATTGGCGGAACGCTGGCGCTTTCCGGCCGAGATCTCGCGGGCGGTGGCGTTGCATCACGCGCCGGAGCAGGCGCCCGGCGGCGCTACCAGGCCGACTCTGGGCGACGTGGTGCATGTCGCCAACATCCTCGCCCATGCGCTCGACCTGTCCGGCGACCCGAACGAGCTGGTGCCCCCCATGGACCCGCTGGCCTGGCGCCGCATCGGCCTCGATCCGGCGGAGTTGAAACTCATGTTGTTCGGCATCGAGCAGGAACATGAAGGCTACTGCGCGCTGCTCGCCGCTTAATCGGGCCACGCCATGAAACTGGCGCGACACGCCCCCGTCGGCGGCCTCCTCACCGGTTTCCTGCTGGTCATCGCGCTCCTGCTGGCGCTGGCCGGCGTCGGCCTGTATTACTTGCGCGGCATGCACGACACCATCAGCGACATCGTCGAGGGCAACAACGAGCGTACCCGGTTGGTGACCGAGATGGTCATCGCCGCCCGCGACCGCGCCTTGCTGCTGCACGCCATCCTGCTGGAAACCGACCCGTTCGCGCGCGATGCCATGGTGCCCCATTACTACGAACTGGCCGGGGTGTTCCGGCGCGCGCGGGAACAGTTGCTGAACATGAAACTGTCTCCCCTGGAGCGGGAACTCCTGAAGCAACAGGCCATGTATACCGCGCGCGGTTCCCTGGCCCAGGACGGGGTGCTGGACCTGGCCGTGGCGGAACATCGGGAAGACGCCCAGCGCCTTTTGCTGTCCGTGGTCATCCCGGTGCAGAACCTGGCCACGCTGCGGCTGCGCCAGTTGCTCGACGAGCAGGTCCGCCGCGGCCATGTGGCCGCCGCGGAGGCGCACGACCATTACCAGTTGGCGCGCAACCTCATGATCGCCAGCGCCGTGGTGGCGATCCTGCTGGCCACCCTCATCGCCGTGGTGGTGATCCGCCGCCAGGCCCTGTTGCTGGGACGCCTGCGGGAACGGGAGCGCGACGCGCGGGTGCTTCTGGACAACATTCCGGTGCCGGTCTGGTTCAAGGACGTTCAATTGCGCATCGCCTGGTTCAACAGCGGCTTTGCCCGCATGACCGGCCTGCCCGACGCGGAAATCGCCGGCAAGAATGAGGCCTTGTTGTGGGGCGAGGTGGAAGGCCGCAACAGCGACGAACTGGACCGCGCCGCCATGGACAGCGGCGAAACCGCGCGCCGCGACCAGCATCTGACTTCCCTGCGCGATGGTCAGGAGGGCCACTATCTCATCGCCCACACCCCGGTTCTGGACGCCGGAATCAGCAAGGGCGTGTTGTGCGTGGCCCAGGATTTGACCGCGCTGGAACGCATGTACACGCTGCTGGAGGAGACCAACCAGGAACTGCAGGCGCAGAAGACCGCCCTGGACGAACACGCCATTGTCAGCATCGCCGACATCGGCGGCTGCATCACCTACGTCAACGACAAGTTCTGCGCGATATCCGGTTACGCCCGCGAGGAATTGATCGGCCGTACCCACGGCATCCTCAATTCCGGCCTGCATCCGCGCGACTATTTTGTGGCCCTGTGGCGGACCATTACCTCCGGCCGGGTATGGCATGGCGAAATTTGCAATCGCCGCCGCGATGGAAGCCGCTACTGGCTGGAATCCACCATCGTCCCGTTCCTCGGCACGGCCGGAAAACCCTACCAATACATTGCCATCCGCACCGACATCACCGCCCGCAAGCAGATGGAGGCGTCGCTCCAGGACATCAACGTGGAACTGCAAAAGCGGGTGGATGAACGCACCGAGGCCCTGTCGCGCGCCATGCAGCAGCTGGAGGCCGATATCGCCGAGCGCACCCGCTCCCAGTCCCTGCTGCAGGAACAGTACCGGGAACTGGAAAGCCTGCATCGCAAGCTCCAGGAGGCGCAGACTCAGTTGCTGCAAT
Source organism: uncultured Pseudomonadota bacterium (assembly GCA_903918705.1). Taxonomy (GTDB): domain Bacteria; phylum Pseudomonadota; class Gammaproteobacteria; order Burkholderiales; family Thiobacillaceae; genus PFJX01. The sequence goes on along the minus strand of CAIXFP010000695.1, from coordinate 1,887 downwards.
CGGAAAAGCTCGCCTCCATCGGCCAGCTCGCCGCCGGGGTGGCGCACGAAATCAACAATCCCATCGGCTATGTGCATTCCAACCTGGGCACTCTGGAGAACTATCTGCGTGACCTGTTCGCCCTGATCGAGCGCTATGAAGCGGCGGAATCCGCCTTGCCCGTCACGGCACGCGGGGAACTGGCCGACCTCAGAAAAAAACTCGACCTGCCCTATCTGCGCGAGGACATCCCGCAACTGCTGGGCGAATCGAGGGAAGGCATCACCCGGGTGCGCAAGATCATCCAGGATTTGAAGGATTTCTCGCGCCTGGACAGTTCCCCCGACTGGCAATATGCCGACCTGCGCCAGGGGCTGGAAAGCACCCTCAACATCGTTCAAAACGAAATCAAATACCGCGCCGATGTGTTCAAGGAATTTGGCGAACTGCCGGAGGTGGAATGCCTGCCCTCCCAGCTCAACCAGGTGTTCATGAACCTGCTGCTCAACGCCGCCCACGCCATCGAAGGCCCGCGCGGCCGCATCACCCTGCGCACGGGGGTGGCGCCTGGCGGCGCGGAAGTCTGGGTGGAGGTGGCGGATACCGGAAAGGGCATACCCGAGGATATCCAGGGTCGCATCTTCGACCCCTTCTTCACCACCCAACCGGTGGGCAGGGGCACCGGACTGGGCTTGTCGCTGGCTTACGGCATCATCCAGAAGCACCACGGCCGCATCGAGGTGGCAAGCCTTGTCGGCCAGGGCAGCAGGTTCCGGGTGACCCTGCCGGTCACTCATGAGGAGACGACGGATGTCCGAATCTGAGCACACACTGCATCCCCTGCTGGAACGCCAGGTGCGCAAGCATCTCGGTCACGAGGCGTTGCCGGCCTGGTCCGACTTCATCGAAGCCGTGGACCGCGCCTACCGCCATGCCGATGAGGCGCGGCGTCTGGTCGAGCGCTCCATGGATCTGATGTCCGACGAGTTGAACACCCGGCTGGAGGAGAAACTGGCGACGGAAACCGCCCTGCGCCGGGAACGGGCAGAGCAGGCGGTCCTGATCGAGCGACTGGAGGAAGCCCACAGCCAGTTGCTGCAATCGGAGAAGATGGCTTCCATCGGTCAGCTCGCCGCCGGGGTGGCCCACGAGATCAACAACCCCATCGGCTATGTCAGTTCCAACCTGTCCACTCTGGGCGGCTATGTGGCGAGCCTGCTCGATCTGCTTGCCGCCTACGAGGAACTGGAACTACCCGAGGGGCCGGACAAGGAACGCATCGAAGCGGCCAGGGCACGCGCCGACCTCGCCTATCTGAAGGGGGACATCGTCGCGCTCCTGGACGAAACCCGTGACGGCATCATTCGCGTGCGCAACATCGTCCAGGATCTCAAGGACTTCTCCCATGTCGACCTGGGCGACTGGGTGCTGGCCGACATCCACAAGGGACTGAATTCCACCCTCAACGTGGTCAACAACGAAATCAAGTACAAGGCGCGGGTGATCAAGGAATACGGCGACGTGCCCATGCTGCGCTGCCTGCCCGCGCAACTGAACCAGGTGTTCATGAACCTGCTGGTCAACGCCGCCCAGGCCATCGAGGAACATGGCAGCATCACCATCCGTACCAGCGTCGCGGGCGAACTGGCCATCGTCGAGATCGCCGATACGGGGCGCGGTATCCCCGAGCATCTACTCAGCCGCATCTTCGACCCCTTCTTCACCACCAAGCCGGTGGGCAAGGGCACCGGCCTGGGCCTGTCCATCGCCTACGGCATCATCCAGAAACACGGCGGCCGTATCGAAGTGGCCAGCGAGCCGGGGAAGGGCACCACCTTCCGCATCCTGCTGCCGATCCATCCTCCGGGAGTTCCCCCCGCATGAGCGACCCCGCCACCCTGCTGTTCG
>CAIXFP010000694.1 GCA_903918705.1 uncultured Pseudomonadota bacterium | reverse complement strand
TTGCCCAGCACCCGTACCGGCAGGATCATCGCACCCCAACTCGTCCCGGCGACGCCCTGTCCGTTGTTGCTCGCCGCGCCGAGGATGCCCGCGACCCGGGTGCCGTGCCAGCTGCTGTCCTGGGTGGTGAGGCCGCCGCCGCATACCGCCACCAGGTTCGGATCATTGACGTCGCTGGCCGAGATGTAGTCGCCCGGATCGCTGGCGTCGGCGTCGCGGGCGTCGCCGTCCCCGGCGTTCGCCGCGTCGGAGATGAAGTCGTAACCAGACAGTAGCTTGCCGGCCAGATCGGGGTGATCGAAACGCACACCCGTGTCCACCAGGGCAATCACCACATTGGCGGAACCCGTGGTCTGGTCCCAGGCCTGGGTGGCCCGGATCGCCGCCACTTCGGTCGACTGCAAGTACCACTGCCCGGAATACAGCGGATCGTTGGGCAGCGCCCGGATACCGCGCCGCAGGTCGGGCACCGCATATTCGACGTCCGCGTCGCCGGCAAGCCGTGCGGCCAGGGCTGCCGAGGACAACCCGGTGGCGCGGACCACTTCGGTGCGCTCGTCGATGCGCAGTCCGGAACGCAACGGCAGGCCCAGCCGGGCGGCAAGGGTAGCACTACGATTCAGAGACAACGCCTGTTTCAGGACGCTGGACGTTGCCTTGTATTTGACGATGACGCGGCCTTCATCCGCCATGGCGGCGTCCGGCACGGTCAATGCCAGGAGGATGGCGATCAGTAAGGAAAAGCGGCTCGGCATCGGGGGCATCCTGGAAACGGGGTGGCGCAAGCGAACGGGAACCTGCTCGATAGAAAAGGTTTCCCGCATTAGAGGCCGTTCACCACAGAACAGCGCGTGGCGGTGGAGTTTAGGCGATGCCGTGGGCCGTGTGGCGTATGAAACTTGATTCCTCGGTTGACCGCTCGTTTGGCTACGTGAGGCCGCATGGGTGCTGAAGTTCGCGCCTTTGATCACGCTCACCTGCTGGGTGAGCCCGCTACACACCTGATTGCGGGCCTGTCGGGTCGTCTGGCTGCATTGCTCCTGATGAAACAACTAAGCGAAGGACTAGGCCGCCAAACGACGGCGGCCTAGTCCCTGCTTATCCTTGCGGGCTCCGGCCCGCGGCGTCGTCGCGCCTTGCCAGCCGACCCGACAGTCTCACACTCGGGCGCGTTCAACTGAGGAATCAAGGATGAACAGCCCCCATCCGACGGTGGCGAGACGAACGAACCCCGGCACGGGGCGGGGTGCTGCAATCAAGCCATGGAAACAAACCTCATTCCAGCCGTGAACAATTATTGCAAAAATAAAATTCACATTTGAGTTAAAACTGCAATCAATAAATACCAATTGATCAAAGCGGTGGAAATGACAATCACGACGTGCCGATAATTTCCGATCTCGTCCGGCGCCAACATGGCAACGATTAAACCATGTCCACTTTTACATACCGGCTATGTAATTGGCCACGGCCATGATTTCGTCGTCATTCAGATTTCCGGCAATTCTGGCCATGGTGCGAGTATGGCCGGTCACCTTTTTGACATCCAATGACCTGTAGTGCTTCAACGCATTCACCAGGTAGGGAACATTCTGTCTGGCAATGGCGGGGATGGCATGGAATCGGGCGGTGGAATTGATCCCGCTGCCATCATCCGAGTGACAGTCTTCGCAGGCCAGACCTATGCGCGATGAACTTTCCCGGTCATACACCATCTTGCCGAGTTCGACCTGTCCGGCATCGACATCTTCCGGGCGGGAGCGCGGATAGTGGGCGTAAGCCCGCGCAAGCAGGTCTATGTCCGCGCGGGAAAGCACAGTCCTGGCGACTTTGGGCGGCAGGGAGGCGCTCGACAGGTGAAGCGCGTCGCAACGTTGAAGTTTGGTGCTGACGTAGTCGGGGTCCAGCGCCGCTAGTTTGGGGTAGGAAGGTTGCACGGCATTACCATCGGCTCCGTGACAACTATCGCAATTTGTACGTAAATCCGCGGCCGCGCAGATTGTGGAAGCGGCGAGCGTGATGGCCAATATGAGTTTCATAAGTGCCTCCATAAGGGAAAGGGTTAAGTCCATTATGTGCATTAGAGTTTTCTAATACATATATTGACGGGCCGCCCCCATGAAAAAATATATATCGCTGTAATCGCGCAACCTTATTGTCCGGCGCGCCGCCTATTT
>CAIXFP010000693.1 GCA_903918705.1 uncultured Pseudomonadota bacterium | reverse complement strand
TATTTCTCCGGCGAACTGGAGGATTACGAGTACCCGGCCGCGGCCATCGACGAGGCGCTGCACCACCTGCCCAAGATCGGTTGATGCGGCGCAGCAGGTTGTGGCACGGGGGCCGGCTCTGTTAGCATCGCGCGCCATGCAAACCCACGACTCGCACTTCTACTTTACGTTTCCGGCCGCCCTGGCGGTCGGGGATGATCGTTGCGCGAGTCGCCATTAGCCGCACCTGATCCACCCCGAGAAACCGCCAGGTCCTGGCGGTTTTTTCGTTTCAGGCTGGCCCCACAGGAGTTCTAGAAATGCCCGGATACCGTACCGACGACACCCGCATCGAACAGGGCGACGAACTGCTCGCGCCGATGCAGATCATGCGCGAGCTGAAGGCCAGCGAGACCGCCTTGCGCACCACCTACCAGGCGCGCGCCAGGATCCACGACGTGCTGCGCGGCGCCGACGACCGCCTGGTGGTGGTGGTGGGGCCCTGCTCCATCCACGATACCGGGGCGGCGCTGGAATACGCGAAGAAGCTCAAGCCCCTGGCCGACGAGCTGGCCCACGACCTGGTCATCGTCATGCGCGTCTACTTCGAGAAACCGCGTACCACGGTGGGCTGGAAGGGCCTGATCAACGACCCGCACCTGGACGAGAGCTTCGACATCAACGAAGGCCTGCGCCTGGCGCGCAAGCTGCTGCTGGAAATCAACGAGATGGGCCTGCCTTGCGGCACCGAGTTCCTCGACCTGATCTCGCCCCAGTACATCGCCGACCTGGTGGCCTGGGGCGCCATCGGCGCCCGCACCACAGAATCGCAATCGCACCGGCAACTGGCCTCCGGCCTGTCTTGCCCGGTGGGTTTCAAGAACGGCACCGACGGCAACCTGAGGATCGCGGCGGACGCCATCAAGGCCGCCGCCTCCCATCACCACTTCGTCTCCATCACCAAATCCGGCCACGTCGCGGTGTTCAAGACCAAGGGCAACGAGGATTGCCACGTCATCCTGCGCGGCGGCAAGCAGCCCAACTACGACAACGCCAGCGTCGATGCCGCCTGCGCCGAACTGGCCGGCAGCGGCCTGCGCCAGCAGGTCATGATCGACTTCTCCCACGCCAACTCCAGCAAGCAGTACCAGCGCCAGGTCGAAGTGGGCCACGACGTCGCCAACCAGATCGGCAACGGCGACAAACGCATCATGGGGGTGATGGTCGAGTCCCACCTGGTGGCCGGTCGCCAGGACCTGAAACCCGGCGTCGCCCTCACCTATGGTCAGTCCGTCACCGATGCCTGCATCAGCTGGGGTGACAGCGAGCCCCTGCTGCGGGAACTCGCCGAAGCGGTGCGCGCCCGCCGCCTGGTGTTGCCCAGCGACGAGGAGTGACCGCGTAGCGCCGGCGCTACAGGTACGGCATTTAGCGGCGTAGGCCAGCCCCGGAGTGGGTTAGAATGCCACCCGGCGGGCCCCCCCGCATGGCTAAGCCGTGAACCTGGTCAGGTCCGGAAGGAAGCAGCCACAGCAGCCGATGCCAGTGCCG
>CAIXFP010000692.1 GCA_903918705.1 uncultured Pseudomonadota bacterium | reverse complement strand
TCCGGCACGTGTAGATGGACGAAGGCCTCGTCGAAGAACTTCGGGTCCGCCTGGTAGTTGTTCAGGTGGCTGGAGATATAGCTGTAGGCGATCTCGGCGGATTCCTTCATCACCTCGCCCAGCTTGCCGGTGAGCTTGAAGCCGCGGTTCAGGGTATGCACCTTGGTCGCCTCAATGGTCAGCGTGGCGCCGCCCAGAGCGGTCCAGGCCAGGCCGGTGACCACGCCGATGCCGGTCATGGGCTTTTCCGGCACGTAGGGCGGGTCGGTGAGGAAGGTTTCCAGGTTGGCGGCGGTGACGTGCAGCTTCTCCGCCTCGCCGCGCACGATCTTCACCACCCCCTTGCGCGCCACCTTGCCCAGATTCATCTCCAGCTGCCGTACTCCAGCTTCCCGGGCGTAGCCTTCGATGATGCGGCGCACGGCGGCTTCCGTCAGCGTCACCTGGCCGCGCTTCAGGCCCGTCTTCTTGATTTGCTTGGGCCACAGGTGATGGCGGGCGATGGCCAGTTTTTCCTCCAGCAGGTAACCGGACAGGCGGATGGTTTCCATGCGGTCCAGCAGAGGCGCGGGAATGGTGTCGAACTGGTTGGCGGTGCAGATGAACAGGGTCTTGGAAAGGTCGAAGCGCACGTCCAGATAGTGGTCGAGGAAATCGTTGTTCTGCTCCGGGTCCAGCACCTCCAGCAGGGCCGAAGCCGGATCGCCCTGGTAGGAAGCGCCGATCTTGTCCACCTCGTCCAGCATGATCACCGGATTCTGCGATTCCACTTCCTTGATGGCCTGGATGAACTTGCCCGGCATGGCGCCGATGTAGGTGCGCCGGTGGCCCTTGATCTCCGCCTCGTCCTTCATGCCGCCCACGGAGAAGCGGTAGAACTTGCGTCCCAGGGCGCGCGCCACCGAGCGGCCGATGGAAGTCTTGCCCACGCCGGGCGGCCCCACCAGGAGCAGGATGGACCCCGCCACCTCGCCCTTCAGCGCCCCCACCGCGAGGAATTCGATGATCCGTTCCTTGACGTCGTCGAGGCCGTCGTGGTCCTGGTCGAGAATCTTGCGGGCGCGGGTGAGGTCCAGCTTGTCCTTCGTGTATTTGCCCCAGGGCAGGTTAGTGAGCCATTCCAGGTAATTGCGGGTGACGGTGTATTCCGGCGAGCCGTGTTCCAGGCCGGAAAGCTTGGCCAACTCCTCGCCGATCTTCTTGGCGGCGTGGGGCGGCAGCTTCAGCTTCTTGATGCGGCCCTGGTAAAGGTCCAGGTCGGCGGTGCGGTCGTCCTTGGCGATGCCCAGTTCCTTCTGGATCGCCTTCAACTGCTCGCGCAGGAAGAATTCGCGCTGCTGCGCGGTCATCTTCTCCTCCACCTTTTCCTGAATCTTCGTTTGCAGGCGGGCGACTTCCAGTTCCTTCTTGATCAGGATCAGCACCTTCTGCATGCGCTTCCTGAGGTTCAGCGCCTCCAGCACCTCCTGCAATTTCTCCTTGGGCGCGGTGGTCAGACTGGCCGCGAAATCGGCCAGGAGCGAGGGCTCGTTGGGCGAGAAGCGGTTGAGGAAAAACTTCAGCTCCTCCGAATACAAGGGATTTAAGGGCAGCAATTCCTTGATGGCATTGATGATGGCCAGGGCGTAGGCCTTGTTCTCCTCGCCGTTGCCGCTCTGGCGCGATTCCGGCGGGTACTCCACCCGGGCGTAATAGGGCGCCTTGCCGGACAGCCACTCGGCGACGCGAAAACGGGTTAGCCCCTCTGCGATGAACTGGATCTTGCCGTCGGAACGCATCGGGTGATGCATGCGCACCAGGGTGCCGGTGGCGTAGAAATCGTCGGGCCGGGCGTCATCGGAGACGTCGCCGTGCACCAGCACCAGCCCCACCAGATGGTGTCCGGCCTCGCCGATCTTCTTCACCGTCTCCGCCCATGGCCCCTCGTTCATGATCAGGGGCAGGGTTTGCGCCGGGAAGAACGGCTTCTCGGTCAGCGGCAGGATATGGATGGTGGCCGGCAAGGTCTGGGCCGGCAGGTTGGGCGTGGCGGCGGCTCCCTCTTCTCCGGGTTTGATCAGCTCGCCTTCGATGGGTTGGTTGGTCATGGCTGCATTATGCGAGGGAACATGAGCTAATCGGTATGGCCTATCCGCGGGGATTCAAGCTTGGATATCGGTAATGGTCGGCTCCCATGGGAGGTTTCCGGCAGCCGTGGCCAGGATACTGCTCCGGCCCCTGGGCAAGCTCATAGCGAATTGACCTCCCCTGGCGGCGGCTCGCCCTCCGCCAAGGCGGCCTCGATGCGTTTCACCGTGGTCAGATCGAGGCTGGCCTGGACCACCCCCGCCGCCCGCCCCCCCTCGTCCCGGATCGGCTCCCAGTAGAGATCGAGGCAGACACGCCCATCCGGCGGCTCGAACCAGCGCTGTTCGTGGACTTCGATGCCTTCATCGAGCACCCTCTTTTTGATGGCCTCGCAGCGCGACGTTTCCTCGGGCGTAAAGAGCGTGTCCCCGCGCCGCCGGTCGTCATGCCTCCCGCGCTGGCCATAGTCCCAGAGGATGCGCAGTGCCCGGTCATGAACGGTCACCCTCACCGGCACCGCCCCCGACGCCAGGCGAAAACGCTGTTCGCTGTCCCGCAATGCCGATTCCATCCTGACTTGCAGGCTGATGTCGCGGATCATCGACAGGGCCAGTTCCCGCTTCTGCTCGGTGTGGCGGCGGGTGTGGATTTCCACCTGGATACGGCGCCCATCCTTGGCCACCAGGGTCTTTTCGTGGCGCACGCCGGCGTTCCGCGCGGCGGGAGCGTCCTCCGGTGCCAGAAAGTCGGCCGTCATCGCCAGCAATTCGGCCCGGCTGTAGCCCAGCAGGGCCGCCATGCCCGCATTGGCCCGCAACAGGTGGCCGCCCCACCATGCGTGCACCACCATGCCCTCGGCCACCTGGTCGAACCTGTCCTCGAAGCGCTGGTTGGCATCCCGCATGGCGTAATCCAGGGGCAGCCGCCAGCCTTGCGTCTCGCGCCAGCTCGCAAGAAGTGCCAGCAGGAAACAGGCGCTGCCGAGCGGCAGCCCGACGTGGCCGACCCAGGCGGGCAGACCGACTTGCAGGGAAGCGAGCGCCCCGGCAAGCATGCCCAGGCCGAGCAGCGCCAAACCCCGCGCAAACCAGGCCAGGAAGCGCGGGAGGGGCTGGCGTCCACGTCCGAGCAGGACGCTCGCCAGAGCAAACTGGACCAGGGCCGAGGCCGCGAACGCCGGCCCCAGTCGATTTCCACCCAGATATTCCGGTAACGAGGCCGGGAGCCAGAGCGCAGCCGCCACGCTCGGCAGCATGAGCGCCGCCGCGCCCGCATAGACCCGGGCGATGCTCGGGCCGGGCGGCGCATGGGGAATCCGCCCGGCCTGTATCTCGAGCACCGCGAGCAACAGGCAAAACGCGGCCAGCCACACCAGGAGGCTGCTGGCGTTGAACGCCAGGGTCGAGCCGGCGGGGCCGATCAGCCAGGCCGCGACCCCCGCCGCGCCCCAGAACAGCATGCCGGTGCCCAGCCAGAGCAGGCCCGGCTCCCCGCGGCGGCGATAGCCGAGAGCCGCCAGCCAGGCCAGCAGCGCCGCAACCGGAACACTGACGAAGAGATGGATGGCCAGCAGGAAGGGAGTGGGGTCGAAGGCCGGCGTCATGGCGTCAACACTCACGCCAGCGCGCGCGGCGACAACTTCCGCCCCAATGCCTCCCCGGCTGGACCATCAGGCGTGGCTCAGATCATGGTGCTTGAGGGGCAGGGAACGAATGCGCTTGCCGGTGGCGGCGAAGATGGCATTGCACACCGCCGGGGCCAGGGGCAAAAGGGCCGGCTCGCCATGGCCGCCCCAGAACCCGCCGCTGGGCACCAGCACGGTTTCCACGACGGGCATCTCGCGCAGTTTCGGCAAGCGGTAGTCGTCGAAGTTGGATTCCGCCGCCCGCCCGTCCTTCACGTTGATTTCCTGGTAGAGAATGGGCCCCAGGCCGTAGATCACGTTGCTCTCGGCCTGGGCGCGGCAGGTGTCCGGGTTCACCACGTGGCCGGAGTCGATGGCCACCACGATGCGGCGCACCTTCACCTCCCCCGCCGGACTCACCGACACCTCCGCCACCATGGCGGTGTAACTGCCGAACCCGTCGGCCACCGCCACGCCACGGTGGATACCCGCGGGCAGCGGCTGTCCCCAGCCCGCCGCCTTGGCCACGGCTTCCAGGACCAGGCGGTTCTTGTCGTCCGGCTTCAGCATGGCCACCCGGTAAGCCACCGGATCCCTGCCCGCTTCATGGGCCAGTTCGTCGATGAAGCACTCGCGGTAGTAGGAATTTTGTTGCCCCGGCCCGCGCCAGAAGCCCACCGGCACATGCCCGTTGCGCATGGCGTAATCCACCTGCTGGTTGGGTACCGCGTAAGGCATGTCGTGAAGGGCGCGCACGGCGGTGAAGTCGATGCCGTCCGGCCTCATCATCTCCGGCAACAGACTCTTGAGGATGCCGGGGCAGGCGATGCGGGTATGCAGGGCCAGCAGGTTGCCCTGGGCGTCCAGGCCCGCCTTCATCCGCACGCGACTGGCCGGGCGGTAGAAGCCGTGCTGCATGTCTTCTTCCCGCGACCACATCAGCTTCACCGGCGTGCCGGGCAGGGCCAGGGCGATGGCCACGCCCTGGCGCACGAAATCCTGGGGCGCGCCGCGACGGCCGAAGCCGCCGCCCAGCATCATCTTGTGGACCTCGATCCTGTCCAGGGGCAGGCCGGAAACCGCGGCGGCGGCCTGCATGGAGGCTTCGCCGTTCTGGGTGGAAGTCCACACGTCGAGGAAGCCCTCAGGCTTGAGCCAGGCCGTGCAGGTCTGAGGTTCCAGGGTGGCGTGATGGAGATAGGGCGAGGCGTATTCCGCTTCCACCACACGGGTGGCGCCGGCCAGGGCGGCGGCGGGATCGCCCAGCTTGCGCGCCTGGGGCAGGTCGGCGGCCGCCAGTCCTTCGCGCAGCATGGCGTCGATGCCGGCGTTGGAGACGCCGCCGTTGCCGCCGTCGTCCCATTCGATCTTCACCGCCAGCAAGGCCTGATTGGCGCGCCACCAACTGTCAGCCACCACGGCGACGAAATCCGGGGTGCGCACCAGGGTTTTGAACCCGCGCATTTTCTCCGCCGCCGCGCTGTCGACGCTTTTCACCTTGCCGCCGAACACCGGGCACTGGGCGATGGAGGCATGCAGCATGCCCGGCAGGCTGACGTCGACGCCGAACACCGGGCGGCCGAACACCTTGTCCGGCAGGTCGAGGCGGTGCAGCGGCTGGCCGGCGATCTTCCAGTCCTTCGGGTCGCGCAGGGAGATGTCCGTGGGCGGCACCAGCTTCGCCGCCTCCCCCGCCACTTCGCCGTAGCGCAGGGTGCGCTGGCTCGGGGCGTGGCGGATGACGCCGCGCTCGGCGCCGCATTCCGCCACCGGCACGTTCCAGCGATTCGCGGCGGCCTGGACCAGCATCATGCGGGCGGCCGCGCCGGCGCGGCGCACGTAGTCCTGGGAACTGCGCACACCCATGCTGCCGCCGGTGGACATGGAGCCCCAGACGCGATTCCTGCGGAAATGCTCGTTGGGCGAGGCGAATTCGGCGCTCACACGAGCCCAGTCGCAATCCAGTTCTTCCGCCACCAGCTGCGCCAGGGCGGTGTAGGTGCCCTGCCCCATTTCCGAGCGGGCGATGCGCACCACCACCCGGTCGTCGGGATGGATGACCACCCAGGCGTTGACCTCGGTGAGCGGCGCATCGATTGCGGCCAGACTGGCCCGGGGAAAACAGAACTCCAGCAACAAGCCACCGCCCAGGGCGGTGGAGGCCTTGAGAAATTCGCGGCGCGTGAGGTTCATGGCGGGCTCCTATTCCGGGTTGACCGGGATGTACGGCTTGCACTTGGCGGCGGCGGCATGGATGGCCGCGCGCACCCGGGCATAGGTGCCGCAACGGCACAGGTTGGTCATGGCCGCGTCGATGTCGGAGTCAGAGGGATCGGGATTTTTCGCCAGCAGGGCGGAGGCCGCCATGATCATGCCGGGCTGACAGTAGCCGCACTGGGGCACTTCCTGTTCGAGCCAGGATTCCTGCAGGCCGGTGTAGATCAAGCCCTCGATGGTGAGTATTTCCTTGCCCTGCGCCTTGGCCGCCGGCATGCCGCAGGAGCGCACCGCCTCGCCGTCGACCTGGACGGTGCAGGCGCCGCAGATCTCGACGCCGCAACCGTATTTCGTGCCGAGCAGGCCGAGATGGTCACGCAGCACCCAGAGGAGCGGCATATCGGGTTCGACATCGACTTCATGGACTTTGCCATTCACATTCAGTTTGAGCATGGTGCCTCCTTCGACGATAGGGCGAGCTTAGCGCGAGTCGGGGCCATCTGGTGCCCACTCGCCACGACTGCATTCCGGGGATGATCCTTGATTCCTCAGTTGACCGCTCATTTGGCTCCGTGAGGCCGCAGGGTGCTGAGGTTCGCGCCTTCGATCACGCTCACCTGCCGGGTGAGCCCGCTACGCGCCCGATTGCGGGCCTGCCGCGCCGTCTGGCTGCGTTGCTCCTGATCAAACAAC
>CAIXFP010000691.1 GCA_903918705.1 uncultured Pseudomonadota bacterium | reverse complement strand
TCGGCGCGTTCAACTCCGGAACGGTCATCACCGACCGGCGTGTGTATCAGTTGGTGCTGCAATGCCACGGCGAGAAGGAACGCTGGCATCAGCGGGTGTCCTGGTTCATCCCGGGTGATGCGTTCGACGAGCTGGAGGCGGCGGAACGAGGGCACGAGGGCAGGGCAACCGGCAAGGATGTGGCCAGTGGTGGAATGGGTAGTGCAAAAGGCGCCGGATCGGCGGATGACGCCTCGCCGGTGAGCGTGGACCTCGCGCGGTCTTCCTTTGACTACCAGATCGAGGGCGATGCCGAGTTCCGCCCGGCGTCGGTATTCGACGATGGCCGCTTCACCTGGTTCAGGATGCCCAAGGGATCTCAGGTTTCTCCGGCGCTGTTCGCCCTGGATGCCAAGGGTGAAACGGAGATCGTGGCCTACGTGCCAATCGAAGGCGACTGGTTCAAGGCAACGCGTGTGGCACCGGGCTGGTTGCTGAAGCTGGGCAGTGAGGAAGTGCGCATCAAGGCGCGTGGCCACAAGGTGGCTTTCCCTTCCCACACCAGTTCGTCTTCCTTCTGGCCCTGGGGCGATTGATGGCACAACCCATGGCTCAAACCCTGGCACGCACCCAGCGCTTCCCGCGCAATCTCATGCCGATCCTGGCCGGCTTTCTTGCCGTGCTGGTGGGGACCGGGCTGCTGTACACGGCATTTCACAAGAAAGAGGCCACTGAGGATCAAGCGCCGCAGGCGGCCATCCGGCCGGGCCACGCCGAGAACATCCTGGCCCGAGCGCAGCAGCAGGAGAAAGCCGCTGCAGGGCTACCGGCCACGCCAGGGGTAGTGGTGCCCGGAGCGGTACCCACGACGCCACTCCCTGTGCCCATCCCCGGTGAAAATTACCGCCTTCCGGGTGGCGGGCCAGTGGCGAACTACCGCTTGCCGACAGGCACGCCAGCGGCACCATCGGCCCCCGCGCCCAGCAATGTGGACGCCTACGCGCAGCGCAAGGAAGAAGCGCGAACCGCCACGGCGAGCCTCGCCGCCTACGAGGAATTCGATACCGCTACAAAACCGGCCGCGGCCGCGCTACCGGAGGCCGACGCACTCGCCGCCATGGAGAAGTCCCTGTCCGGCATGACGCACCCGGCACTGCCGGCCGCAACGGGAAGCGCGGGCACGGCGGAGGGCACGGCGGCCCTGGTTCAGCGGGCCTTGCAGGTCGCGCAAGGGGCTCAAGACGGAAGCGCGGGTACAGCCAGGAAACAGGACAGTTGGTCCAAGGATCAGCGCGCCGTGGCGGACGCGGATCCACCGCTGACCGCCACGGACGCGCCCTCTCCCTGGATGCTGTTCCAGGGCACGGTGATTCCAGCGGTGCTGGTGACCCCGGTGACCAGCGACGCACCCGGTTCCATCACGGCACGCGTCACCCGCGACGTGTTCGACGACGTGCGCGCTCAGCGTCTTCTGATTCCCAAGGGCGCGCGCCTGTATGGCACCTATATGAATGAAGTGGGGGCGGGCCAGGATCGCGTCCTCATGGCGTTCTCGCGCCTGATCTACCCGGACGGGAAGAGCGTGCGGCTTTCCGGCTTCGGCGGCGGTGACGCGATGGGTCGCTCGGGCGTGCCGGCGGAGGTGAACAACCATTTCTGGCAGATGTTCGGCGCGGGCTTCCTGATCGCCGGGGTCTCCAAGGTCTTCGAGCGCTCCAGCCAGACCAACGTGACCGTCATCAACCAGGGCGGAGGTTCCACCACCCTGATGGATGCGGCCGGGCAAATCCTCACCGATACCGCCCGCAAGGTGCTGGAGAGGAATCAGAACATCAGCCCGACCCTGAATCTGGCCGAGGGCTTCAAGTTCAACGTGATCGTCAACCGCGATATGGCGCTGGCGCCGTACTCCGCACTATGAACAGGACATTACCCATGCTCCTCCGCACGTTTCTGCTGGCCCTGTGGCCACTCATCTCCTGGGGCAGTACCTACGATTTCGACTATCGGACCGTGGGCGACCTGGATGCCCGTCCCGCCAACGTCTTCGACGACGGCGCCAAGACTTACTTCCAGTTCGCGCCTGGGCGTCCGGTACCCGCCATCCTCAAGGTGGGTCCGGCGGGCGAGCAGCTCACGACCTGGCGGACCGATGGCCCTTACATCGTGGTCGATGGCGTGCTCCCGGACTGGCACCTTCGGCAGGGACGCGGAATCGCCGCCGTGCGCTACGCCGGCAGCCGCCCGCTGGGTGTGAAAGGCATGCTCTATGGTGCGGCCATGCCGATTGCGGAGACCGGGCCGGCCGAAATGGGGCCGGTCGCGGCCGTGGCCGCACCCGCTCATGCGCAACACCCGGTACCGGCTCCCATTGTGATCGCGCCGCCTGCGCCCCCCAGTGACGTGGCGGCCTCGCCTGATAAAGCCCCGGCCCTTGGGTATCCCGCCGTTAATGCGCCGACTGCGCCGGCACCGGAGTTCTCCGGGAGTTTCGTCGTTCAGTTCCTGCCGGCCGGCACGTCCGCCTTGCAACCGCAAGGTGGAATACCGACCCCCGCCCATGCACCGGCCAGGAACGCGGAAGTTCGGCGCGTTTCCGTCAAGTTCGCGGGTGGCGCAGTCCAGGCCAGCCATGCGGATCTGGCGCGAATCCTGACGGCCGCCCATTCCGTGGCAACTTCCGCGGCCAATGCCGACACCATCCGTGTTCGTGCCTTCAGCGGTGCTGCAGGCGCGGATACGCGCAAGCAGTACATCGCGCTGCGCCTGGAAAAACTCAAAACTGCGCTCATCGGCGCCGGCATCCCGGAGGCGAAGATCCACTTCGCCAGTGACGATTCGGGCAGGCCAGCCTCTTCCAGGGCCGTGATCGAGTTTGTCCGTGGACACGACCGCAGTAGCCCGCCACGGCCGCTTCTCACGCAAGCAGGTGACGGCGCTGGGCGCATGGTCCAGGCGTCGCTATCGCAGTCTGTCGGCGGCATGGTGACGAACCGCCTGGCCGTTGGATTCAACGGGACGGACGCCGATACCCGCCTCTCCGATCGGGTCATGATCGGCATGGCTTTGACCGAATCGACGGCCTGCGACTACTTGATTGTCCGTGGCTACAGCAATCTGGCCGACCCGACTGCGCGCCAGCAGGACGCCAACTCGCGAGCGCGCAAGGCCGTGG
>CAIXFP010000690.1 GCA_903918705.1 uncultured Pseudomonadota bacterium | reverse complement strand
GTCTCGGAAAAGCGCCTCAACAACCTGAAGCCACGCCTGGCTCGCTCCGGCCTGTCCAACGTGCATCCGCAACTCATCGCCCACGAGCGCGACCCCAAGATCAAGCGCCTCGCCGGCAAGTTCGACCGGGTCCTGGTGGACGCGCCCTGCTCCGGGCTGGGCACCCTGCGCCGCAACCCGGACCTGAAATGGCGGCAAAGCCCGGAATCCGTGGCGGAACTCACCACCAAGCAGGCCGCCATCCTGGAGTCCGCCGCGCGCCTGGTCAAAGCGGGGGGACGATTGGTGTATGCCACTTGCAGCCTGCTGGAAGAGGAGAACGAAGCCATCGTCGGCGCCTTCCTGGCGGCGCATTTGGAATACCGCCTGGTTCCGGTGGGCGAAGTCCTGGCCGCGCAGCACATCCCCCTGGAAATGGGCGACTATCTGCGCCTCAACCCGGCCGCGCACAACACCGACGGCTTCTTCGCGGCAGTGCTGGAACGGGCGGAGTGAACGCGGAGCGCCGCGCCCCGCCCGTAGCGCCGGCGCCCCGCCGGCTGCGTTTGACTGGACAAACTGACGGGCCGGCGGGGCGCCGGCGCTACGGGTCGTCGGCCGCGTTCCTGGTCGGCTGGCTGTTCCTCTCCCCTCTCGCCCACGCCGGCGAACCCTTGCAACTGTCCGCACGCGGCAGCGTCCAGGTGGCCTTCACGCCGGGCGACGACGCCGCCAGCATGGCCATCGAAGCCATCCGCAAAGCCAGGCGCCAGATTCTGGTGCAGGCCTACAGCTTCACCCACCGGGACATCGCCCAGGCCCTGGTGGATGCAAAACGCCACGGCATCGACGTGGAGATACTCGCCGACCCGCTCCAGGACGAGCACGGCACCACCAGCCTGGTGGGCTGGCTGGCGGAACAGGGGGTGCCGGTGTGGCTGGATGGCGAACACGCGGCCGCCCACAACAAGGTGATGGTGATCGACAGCGCCACCCCCAATGCGACCGTGCTCACCGGCTCCTTTAACTGGACTCATGCCGCCCAGAGCCGCAATGCCGAGAATCTGCTGCTGCTGCGCGGCCAGCCGGCCCTGGCCGAAGCCTATGCCGCCAACTGGCGGCGCCACCGCATCCATTCCCTGGCGTACCGGGCTGTACGCTGAAGCCTTGATTCAGTGCAAGGAACATCGCCAGGGAGCCGTTTGACATCCGCGCGAACATGGCATAATCCGCGCCTATTTTTTACCCCCCCAAAATCATTGAAGGAGTCGAGCGTGGCAACAGCAGCCAAGAAACCGGCCAGCACTACCGCTACGGACACCGCAAAACCCAAGGCGGCGAAACCGAAAGCCGCCGTCGCCACCATCACCGAAGCGCCCCAGGAAGTCGCGCCCAAGGCGGCGCCGAAAGCAACTGTCAAGGCGGCGGCCAAGACCAGTACGAAAGCCGCGGCCAAGCCCGTCGCCGCCCATGTCGGCGCCATCACCTGCGACGCGGACCTGCTCAAGATGGCCGATGCCGACTACATGAACGAGGCCCAGATGGCCTACTTCAAGGCCAAGCTGCAGACCATGCGCGACGAAATCCTCGACAACGCCCGGGAGACCGGTGAGCACCTCAAGGAAAACGAAGTCTTCGCCGACCCCAACGACCGCGCCACGGTGGAAGAGGAAAACATGCTGGAACAGCGCGTGCGCGACCGCGAACGCAAGCTGCTCAAGAAGATCACCACCGCCCTGGCCCGTATCGAGGACGGCTCCTACGGCTTCTGCCTGGAAACCGGCGACCCCATCGGCATCCCTCGCCTCCTGGCCCGCCCCACCGCGGAACTGTCCATCGAGGCCCAGGAAAAGCACGAGCGGCTGGAAAAGCTGTACGCGGACTGAAGCCTTCCCGCTTCGTAAAAATGGCCGCCGCGAGCGGCTATTTTTTCGCGTCTGCCTCTCGTCGGCGTTGCCCCTCTGATCAGGCCCACGCAGCCGGCGAGGCGCCGGCGCTACATCGCCCACTTGCCGCCGCGCTCCACTCCGCCGAATATCCGCCCAATTGAAAAAAGCGGGAGTCCTGCATGTCCCTGGCCGTAGTCACCAGCCGCGCTCTGGCGGGTATGGATGCGCCGGAAGTGGCGGTGGAAGTGCATCTCGCCAACGGCTTGCCCAGCATCACCTTGGTGGGCCTGCCGGAAGCGGAGGTAAAGGAATCCCGCGACCGGGTGCGCGCCGCCCTGCTGCAATCCGGCTATGAGATTCCCCAGCGGCGCATCACCATCAATCTGGCGCCGGCGGATCTGCCCAAGGAATCCGGGCGCTTCGACCTGCCCATCGCCATCGGCCTTTTGGCCGCTTCCGGGCAACTGCCCGGCAACCGCCTCGGCGAATTCGAGTTTGCCGGGGAACTGGCCCTGACCGGGCAGTTGCGGCCGATCCGCGGGGCCCTGGCGATGATGCTGCATGCCGCCCGCGACCGCCGCGCCTTCCTCCTGCCCACCGCCAGCGCCCAGGAAGCCGCCCTGGTGGAGGACGCCGAAGTCTATGGCGCCGACAGTCTGCTGGCGGTATGCGCCCATTTGTCCGGCCGTGCCCCGCTACAGCGCAGCATCGCCCCCGAAGCCGGCACGCCGCCGGACTATCCCGATCTCGCCGACGTGAAGGGCCAGCAGGCGGCCCGGCGCGCCCTGGAAGTGGCGGCGGCGGGCGGTCACTCATTGCTCATGAGCGGGCCACCGGGAACGGGGAAATCCATGCTGGCCAGCCGCATGCCCGGCATCCTGCCGCCCATGACCCAGGCCGAGGCGCTGGAATCCGCCGCCGTGCTATCGCTCACCGGCGGCTTCCGCCCGGAAGCGTGGAAGGTGCGCCCCTACCGTTCCCCCCATCACTCCGCTTCCGGCGTGGCCCTGGTAGGAGGGGGCAATCCCCCGCGTCCCGGTGAGGTTTCCCAGGCTACGCATGGCGTCCTGTTCCTCGATGAACTCCCGGAATTTTCCCGGCCGGCCCTGGAAGTCCTGCGCGAACCGCTGGAAGCCGGCCACATCACCATCTCCCGCGCTGCCCACCAGGCGGATTTCCCCGCCCGCTTCCAGTTGGTGGCGGCCATGAATCCCTGTCCCTGCGGCTACCTCGGCCACCCTTCCGGGAAATGCCATTGCAGCCCGGACCAGGTGGCGCGCTACCGTTCGCGCCTTTCCGGCCCCCTGCTGGACCGCATCGACCTGCATATCCAGGTGCCCGCCCTGCCCGAGGCGGAATTGACCGGCACCCAGAGCGGCGAGCCCTCTGCCGCGGTGCGGGCTCGCGTCACGGCGGCGCGGGAGCGGCAACTGGCGCGCCAGGGCAAGCCTAACTCCCA
Source organism: uncultured Pseudomonadota bacterium (assembly GCA_903918705.1). Taxonomy (GTDB): domain Bacteria; phylum Pseudomonadota; class Gammaproteobacteria; order Burkholderiales; family Thiobacillaceae; genus PFJX01. Next base: position 373 of record CAIXFP010000690.1, on the reverse strand, counting down.
GCTCGCCGGCCGCGAAATCGACCGCCACTGCTTCCTCGACGAGGCCGGCCAAACCTTGCTGAAACACGCCATCACCCGCCTCGACCTGTCCGCCCGCGCCTATCACCGGGTGCTGAAACTGGCGCGCACCGTGGCCGACCTGGCCGGCCAGGAGCGGATCAGCGCGGCCCATCTGGCGGAGGCGATCCAGTATCGGCGCGGCTAGGATTCCGTTCACGAATAACTTGAACGTTCTGTCCGCACTGACGGGTGCGACCGGCGCCTTGCAGCGCATCCATAATCGTCCAGGTTATTCATGCACGAGCCCTTAGCCGGGCATGGCCCCGACTTGAGATGCCGGGAAGGTCGAGCGAAAACGACGACGGCCGGGATG
>CAIXFP010000689.1 GCA_903918705.1 uncultured Pseudomonadota bacterium | reverse complement strand
TTCAGGCCGCGCTGGCCCAGATTGAAAAGCAATTCGGCAAGGGCTCGATCATGCGCCTTGGCGAAGGCGAGGTCATCGAGGATATCCAGGTGGTCTCCACCGGCTCGCTGGGCCTGGACATCGCCCTGGGCGTGGGCGGCCTGCCACGCGGCCGCGTGGTCGAGATCTACGGGCCGGAATCTTCCGGCAAGACCACGTTGACCCTGTCCGTCATCGCCCAGATGCAGAAGCTGGGCGGCACCGCGGCGTTCATCGACGCGGAACATGCCCTTGACCCGCAATACGCGCAGAAACTCGGCGTCAACGTCTCGGAACTGCTGATTTCCCAGCCGGACACCGGCGAGCAGGCCCTGGAAATCGCCGACATGCTGGTGCGCTCCAGCGCGGTGGACGTGATCGTCATCGACTCGGTGGCGGCCCTCACCCCGAAGGCGGAAATCGAGGGCGAGATGGGCGACTCCCACGTCGGCCTGCAGGCCCGCCTGATGAGCCAGGCCCTGCGCAAGCTCACCGCCAACATCAAGCGCACCAACACCCTGGTCATCTTCATCAACCAGATCCGCATGAAGATCGGCGTCATGTTCGGCAGCCCGGAAACCACCACCGGCGGCAACGCGCTGAAGTTCTACGCCTCGGTGCGCCTGGATATCCGCCGCATCGGCGCCATCAAGAAGGGTGACGAAGTGGTGGGCTCGGAAACCCGGGTCAAGGTGGTGAAGAACAAGGTGGCGCCGCCGTTCAAGGAAGCGATCTTCGACATCCTCTACGGCGAAGGCGTCTCCCGCGAAGGCGAGATCATCGAAATGGGCGTGACCCAGAAGTTCATCGACAAGTCCGGCGCCTGGTATGCCTATCAGGGCGAGAAAATCGGCCAGGGCAAGGACAACGCCCGCGAATTCCTGCGTGCCCACCCGGACATGGCCCAGGAAATCGAGGCGAAGATCCGCGAACAACTCGGCGTCAAGCCGGCCGCGGCGGCCAGCGCGGCGTGACCCTGCGGGAACGGGCCATGAACTTCCTGGCGCGGCGGGAACACAGCCGCGCCGAACTGGCCCGCAAACTCGCACCCCACGGTGAGGCGGAGGAGATTGCCGCCCTGCTCGACCACCTGGAGCAGGAAAACCTGCTCTCCAACGCCCGTTACGCCGAATCCCTGGCCCACTCTCGCGGCGGCCGCCACGGCAGCGTGCGGCTGAAATCCGAGTTGCGGGAAAAAGGGGTGCCGGAGGCTGTGGCGGTGGATGTCGTGGCCCAGGCTCGGACGGCCGATCTGGCCGCCGCCCGCGCGGTCTGGCTGAAGAAATTCGGCCAGCCGGCGGCGGATGCGAAGGAGCGTGCCCGGCAACAGCGTTTCCTGTTGGGGCGTGGCTTTCCGGCGGAAGTGGTCAGACGGGTGGTGGGCGGCGAGGATGAGTAGTCGTGGCGGAGTAGGGGGCCTCAAATAAAAACGCCGGCGGCAAGCCGGCGTTTTTATTGCGACGCAAACCGCTCAGCAGCGATCGATGTCAGTGGAGTACTTGGAAAGCGGCACGGCCTGCACCGTGTCCTTGGCTTCCTCGCGGTACTTGCCGATACCGAATTCCTTGTTGAGCTTGGACTTGAACTTCTTGAAGTAGTCGTCGAGGAAATCAGCGCCGTACATGCCGGTGGCGTAGATCTCGTCAGTGGCGGCGTCATGCTCCAGGCGGATGCCGGGCAGGGGCTGAGTCGCCTTGCCGGTGAGGACGCGTCCGCCGTCGGCGGGGTCGAAGACGCTGTTGTGGGAACAGCAGGTGATGGCCACGGCACGACCGGCGGTTTCGCTCTTGCCCGCGCTGTAGCTCATCTCGGTGCTGCCGCCCTTCTCGGGGTGGGCCAGTTGGTGCGTGCACACGGCCATGTAGGCGACGACGTTCTTGTCCGCGCCGACGCCACCGGGGAAGCCATACTCTTCACCGGATTCGGTCTTGAGGGAGCCGCTCGCCGGCGCGGCGGCGGGCAGGGCGATCAGGAAAGCGGGCGTGCCGGCAAACGGGTAGCCGAACACATAGGCTTCGTCCTTGGACAGGGCGGAAGCCTTGAGGGGCTTGCCGTCGGCATCGACGAGCTTGGCCCGGGCGAAATCCTTGGCGGTGCCGGAATATACGAGTTGGGTGTGGACACCCGCCGCGAGAGCCGCGGCGCCGGCGCCACACACCTTGATGAAATTGCGACGATCCATTGCAAATCTCCTCTGCTGGTGAAAAAGGGGCCAGGCGGCCCCTTGTCTGATCCGACGCGCCGGTTAGCCGCCGAACATGTCGCGGTAGATGCCCTGCGCCCATTCCAGGTAACCGCGGCCCATGGCCTGATCGCGCACTTCCCAGGTCTTGGTGTCGGGCGAGAAGCCAGTGATGGCGTCCTTGGCCGCATCGTAGGTGTACTTGGCGTCCACCTTGATGGCTTCCGGGGGGA
>CAIXFP010000688.1 GCA_903918705.1 uncultured Pseudomonadota bacterium | reverse complement strand
CGCATGCGGCTGGCCCTGGGTGATGCGCACCGTGGCGAACACGCCGGGCAGCAACTCGCCACCCGGGTTGGGCACCCGGGCGCGCACCTTGAGGTTGCGGGTGGCGGTGTCCAGTTGCGGCTCGATGGCCGTCACCGTGGCGGTGAAGGTCTTGCCCGGCACCGCGCTGGATTCGACCAGTGCCTTCATCCCCACCTGGATCAGGTCGATCTGGCTTTGCGGTACGGTGAAATCCACTTCCAGGGGATCGAGCTTTTGCAAGGTCACCACGGCGGCCCCCGGCGCGAGGTACTGGCCCAGGTTCACCTGGCGGATGCCGAGCTGGCCGGAAAACGGCGCCTTGATGGTCTTCTGCGCAATCATCGCCTGCTGCATCCGCACCTGGGCCAGCACGCTTTTCAACGCGGCGGCATCGTTATCCACCGCCGCCTGGCTGATGGCCTGAGCCTGGAACTGGGCCTGGTCGCGCTTCAGATTCAGCGCGGCCAGGTCGGCCTGGACTTCGAGTTGGGCCAGTTGTGCCTGCAACGGCGCCGGATTGAGTTCCACCAGGCGCTGGCCGGCGCCCACCTTGGCGCCCGAGTCGAAATCGATGGCCGTGACCAGGCCGCTGACTTCAGCGCTCAGGGACGCCTGCTCGCTGGCGATGAAACTGCCGAGGGCCTCCACCGTCGGCTGCCAGGTGGTGGACTGGGCCACCGTGGTGGACACGGTCTGGGGCGGATTGGCCATGCCCTTGATGGCCTTGGCGGTCATGGTGTTCTTGAAGTGCTGGAACCAGACCACCCCACCGACGATGGCACCGGCGATGGCGAGCATGATCAGCATGCGTTTTGGGGTGCCTGGGGTCATGGTTGACTCCTGTTTGCGCTAGCCACGCGAGGCGCTTCCAGCACACCGCCGCCCATGGCCTGGAACAGGGCCGCGCTGTCGGCCAGGCGGGCGGCCTGGGCCGCGATCAGGCCGATGCGGGTCTGCTGGAACTGTTGCTGGGCGGTGAGCAATTGCAGGTAGCCCGCGGCGCCCAGCCAGTACTGATCGCGCACGATGCGCAGCGATGCTTGCGCCGAAGTGTTGGCCGCCGTCTCGGCCTGCAGGACCTGGGCATCGTTGTCGAGCTGGCGCAGCACGTCGGCGACGCTGCGCATGGCCTCCAGCACGGTTTCCCGGTAGTTGGCGCCGGCCGCTTCCATGCTGGCCTCGGCGGCGTTCGAGCCCGCCTTGAGGCCGCCGTTGAACAGAGGTTGCGCGAGTTGCCCGGCCAGACTCCAGATCATGGAGCCGGGACCGAACAGGGCGCCGGTGGTCAGGGCCTGGGTGGCCAGATTGGCGCTCAGTTTGATCTGAGGATAGAGGCTGGACACCGCCACTCCATACTGCGCCGTGGCCACATGCAGCAAGGCGGCGGAAGCCTGGATGTCAGGGCGCCGGCGCACCAGTTCCGAGGGCACCACCAGGGGCAGCCGGGCGGGCAGCGTGAATTCGGCCAGTTTGAAGCGCGGGATGTCGGCAGCAGCCGGCGCCTGGCCGATCAGCGCGGCCAGCAGGTGATCGGCCTGTTCCAGCCGGTTGCGCAGCGCCGGCAGGGTGGCGCGGGTCTGCTCCACCTGGGTCTGCAGGGTCAGCACGTCCGCCTGGGCGGCAGCACCCAGTTCCAGGCGCTTGTGCGCGATGTCGAGTTGCTTTTGCTGCTCCAGCAGAATGGCTTCGCTGGCGGCGATCTGTTCGCCTAGTTGCGCCTGGCCGAACACCGTGGTCACCACGTTGCCGGCCAGCACCAGGCGCGCACCGAAAAGCTGGTAGCCCTGGTAATCGGCCTGGGCGGCCAGGGCTTCCAAGGTGCGCCGGTTGCCGCCGAACAGGTCCAGGTTGTAGTTCACCACGGCGCCCACGTTGTACAGGTTGTACAGGGTCTCGCTGTTGCCGTTCTGGCCGAAGCTGGCTGGATTGATCTGGTTGCGGCTGGCCCCCGCCTTGGCATTGACCGTGGGATACAGGGTGTCGCCGGCTTGCGCCTGGTGCAGTTGCTGGGCATGGCGCATGGTGGCCGCCGCGGCGTCCAGGGTGGGGCTGTGTTGCAGCGCCCGGGCCACCAGGTCGTCGAGCCGGGGCGAGTTGAACGACTTCCACCAATCCGCTGCGACCACCAGGCCGCTGGCTACGCCGGCCGGCAGCGGCTGTCGGGTATAGCCGGCCACCGTGGGAGCATCCGGGACCTTGAAGTTGGGGCCGACCGTGGTGCAGCCGGCCAGCAGGGCGGCGGCGAGCGGCCAGGCCCATGAATCGTTGACCACCTTGGTTGAATTGTTCATGTGATGCCTGGGAGAAACGACCCACACCCTCGATTGGGTGTTTTCGGTCATGCGGGGAGTTTTTCCCGCGGGCGGCGGGGCGTCTGTGCGCTGTCGTACCTTGCGCGAGACGGTAGCGCCGGCGCCCCGCCGGCTCGTTCGTCTGATCAGCCCCACGAGGCCGGCGAGGCGCCGGCGCTACTTAAGACTGGGACTGTTCACAGCTTCGGTATTTGTAGGGTCCGGCTGATCATCAACGAGCCGGACAGGGCGAACAGCAGCACGAGGGGATGGAGTTGCCAGGGGCCGAGGTGCAACACGCCAAGCCAGATCCCGTCGCCGATGGCGCCGCAAGCGGCGGCGATGGCGATGGCGATGACGGGCAGCAGCGAAGTGGGAATCGGCGCGCCCTCGAAATACTTCACCTTGTCGCTGCCCTGGGACAACGCCACGGCGGTGATGTTGTAGCGGGCCAGGCGACTGACGCCGCAGGCCACAAAGTAGACCAGGATCACCCGGTCCCAGAGGCCGTCCATGCCGACGCCAAAGGCAATGGCCGCCGGGGCGACGCCGAAGGAGATGACATCGGCCAGGGAATCCAGTTCGCCGCCCAGGGCCGAGGTCTGCTTGCGCCAACGCGCGACGCGGCCATCGAATACATCGAATAGCAGCGCCAGGGGAATCAGGCCGCAGGCGATGTACAGGTGCAGCGGTTCCTGGCTGCGCAGATAACTCATCACGGCGAACAGCGCGCCGACACCACAGGCGGCGTTGCCCAGGGTGAGCCAGTCAGCGAGATGGAATTCGCGAATCATCGAAAAATGCTTATCGTGTGTCATGGGGTTGAATCCTTTACCAGCCCCTGCAGCCTGCCGGATGACCCATGAAAAGGCCGGCGTCGATCCTGTGGGAATCGAAACCGGCCGGGCGGGGGGCGCCGGCGGGATCAGTTGCCTATTCGTCGTTCTTGATTTGAATGTTGCTGCTGACCGCGGTCACGCCAGTGGTATCACGCGCAATGATGACCGCCTGATCAGCCAGTTCCTGGGTCTTGGTATTGCCGCTCAAGGTCACCACACCCTTGCTGTCGGTGTCGACCTTGATGTGCAACAGGCTGCTCATCTTGGCGTCGAACAGGTTGGCCTTGACCTTGGTGGTGATGTAGGAGTCCTTCACGAAGGTGAGAGGGTGCATGCGGTCCTTATCGGAGTCCCCGGCATGGGCGATTACGGAGCCGAGCAGGCCGGTGACGATGAAACAGGTCATGGCGAGTTTGTTTTTCATGGTGTTTCCTCTGGTGTGACTGGTTTTGGAATGGTCATGTTCAAGTGATTCCGCGCAACGTTCTGTTCGTTGCCGCACGCAGGTCACAAATAGAAATGGCAGGCGACACCTGCGTCTCTCGCCCAGCCAACTCGGCAGGAGTGGGGGCGGCGGATCGGCCCTGATGGTTACCCGGCGGCATGTGCGCTAGCGAACGGAACGCCCCGGGAAAAGCGGAAACCATGCGGTTCTGCATCGTGTCGCCACAAGCCGTACCTCATATTGAAGCAAGATGATGGCTGCTTGCCGAGCGCAGGATCGTATTCTGGATGTTCGATGTAATGGCTGATTCATTTCCGACGTTGCCGCGACACCGAGCAACAGATATTTACCTGGCCTCACCGGAGAATACAAATGTCCCTGATCAACCTGGCCATCGTACTGATCGTGGTCGGCGTGCTGTTATGGCTCGTCAACAACTACATACCCATGGACGGCAAGATCAAAAACATCCTGAATGCCGTCGTCGTCATTGCTGTTGTGTTATGGCTGCTGCAGGTATTCGGCGTGCTGGAATCGATGGGCAACATCCATATCGGCCATATCGGGCGCTGACGCGGCACATGGGGGTGGGTGCCATTCCAATCAGCCCCCTACTGTTTTAGGTATCCGATCTTGTCTGGAGAAGAATGATGAAATGGGCAGGCATGTATTTTGTTGGATTCGGCATTCTAGTAGGCGGTGTTCTGGCGGCGCTCTGGAAATTGGGTATATTGGCCAGAATCGGCACTGGCTGGACCTTGATCGGCGTCGCGATCATGATCGGTTTTGGCATCATGATCGCTGTCTCCCATAGCGGCAGCAAAGAGAACATCGAAATCAGCAGGAAGTAGCGGAATTGCCGGAGCAATCGAGTTTCGTGTTTCCGGGGACAGTCGGCATCCAGTTGAATCAATGACCTGAGCCCAGGACCCGGTCAGCGGCATTCCAGGGTGCAAAATAATTCGGCGTCAGCCTG
>CAIXFP010000687.1 GCA_903918705.1 uncultured Pseudomonadota bacterium | reverse complement strand
GGTCGAGACCGTGGCGGTCAGACTATGAGTTTCTGTTCAACCTTGATTCCAATCTCCAGGGTAAGTAAGTCCGCCAGGCTTTGGGCGGTCGGTACCGGACCTGCCTGGTCTGGAGTGGTCTGAAGGAACGTTTTGCGCCCCGGGTGGCCGAACTGCCCGAGGTCAAGGCCGAACTGCCCGCTCTGGCGGGCTACGACGCGCTGCTGCGGGGAAGGCCGCTTCGCTCCACAGGGGATTCCTCCATCGCAGAGGCAACGTCAGAAGCCGCGGCTACAACCAAGTCAAAGGCAAAACCGGGGCAGCGCCGTTCAGCTGCGAGTGAAGTCGAGGGCCAAGCTTTAACCAGACGGATTGTTGTCATGACTCAAGGGTCCACCATAGTGGAATCGGTACCTGTCAGGGACTGGGCCGCAGACGTGTGGCCCCCCTTTTGCCGTTCCTTTATGTTGCCGCCGGCCAGCCATCCCAGCAGCGTCGAGTAGAGCAGATCGGGATCCACCGGTTTGGCGATGAAGTCGTTCATCCCGGCTTCAAAGCAACGCTCCTTGTCCTCGGCAAAGGCATTCGCTGTCATGGCCAGAATCGGGGTTTGCTTACGTTGTGCCAGGAGCCGGATTCGCCGGGAGGCCTCCAGCCCGTCCATGTTGGGCATCTGCATGTCCATCAGGATGATGGCATGTTCCTCTCCGCGGGCAAGCTCGACGGCCTGCACCCCATCCTCGGCGACATCAACCAGCAAACCTACGTCTTCAAGCAACATGATGGCAATTTCCCGATTGATCGGATCGTCCTCGGCCAAAAGAATGCGCGTTCCGGCGTAGTCCCTCTTGAGCACAGCCTCCGCTACTCCCGGCGCCGCCTGTTCATCCGCTGGGCCGAGAGGGAGTCCTTTCTTCAACCGGGCCGTGAACCAGAAGGTGCTGCCGACCCCGGGCTGGCTTTCCACCCCGGCCGTGCCCCCCATGAGTTGAGCGAAGCGCCTGGTGACGGCCAGCCCCAGGCCAGTGCCACCATACTTGCGGGTGGTCGAGTTGTCGGCCTGCTCGAAGCTGGAGAAAAGCCTGGGGATGACTTCCGGTGCGACGCCGATCCCTGTATCGACCACATCAAAGCGAAGCAGCGCATGTTCCAGCCCATCCTCGATCAGTTTGGCCCGCAGGGTGATGCCACCTGCCTCGGTGAATTTGATGGCATTGCCGGCATAGTTAAGCAGCGCCTGCTGTAGCCTCACCGGATCCCCAAGCAGACCCTGCGGCAGAAGGTCGAGTTCGGCCTGCATGCGCAGTCCTTTGGTGTCGGCGCGTTCGCGGAGGATGGAAATGACGTTGCTGACCAGGCTTTCCACCCTCAAGCCCGTCTCCTCCAGAACGAATTTGCCGGCCTCGATCTTGGAGAGGTCGAGGATGTCGTTGATGATGCCGAGCAGATGCTCGCCGGACGACACCAGGGTGCTCATCCTTTTGTCCTGATCCGGGGTCAGACCACTGCGCCGGATAAGGTGGGCCATGCCGGTGATGGCGTTGAGCGGCGTGCGGATCTCATGGCTCATGTTGGCCAGGAAGGCACTCTTGGCAAGGTTGGCGGCCTCGGCTGCCTCTTTCGCCTCAGCGAGCGCGGTTTCGACGCGGCGGCGAATGACGATGGCCCAGAGATCGTTGCCGATCAGTTGCAGTTGCTCGATGTCCGACTCGTCGTAGTCGCCGGGTTTGTTGCCCACGCCCATGAGCAGGCGGGCCTTGCCGGCATCGATCACCGGAACGCCGATGTGTCGAACGAGATGGGCGTGGCCCTCCGGATATCCCTTGCGGTTGGCGGTATTCTGGTAGTCGTTGTGGATAACCGGACGCAGGTACCGCACCGAGTCAGCCCAGACACCAGCCGCCGAAATGGGATAGTGGTCGTCATAGGCTGCCGAGCAATGCCGCAAGGTAGCCGCTGACCAGGTCTTGAGCGAGAGGGTTTCCTGGTCGTCATTGACGAAATGCAGATAGCCGATTTCGCTGCCGGTGAGGCGCACGGCTTCCTCGACGCCCATCTGCAGCAGTTCACGCTCGTCTAGTTCATGCCCCTTCTGGCTCATGGCGAACATCGCCGATAAGCGCTGGTCGCTCATGGAGAGGCGATGGTTCGTGGCTTCCAGTTGTTTGACGAGTTCGCTCTTGGCCCGGCTGGCCGACTCGGCGGCTTCCTTGGCCTGGATGATGGCTTGTTCGATCTCTTTGCGCCGGGTGATGTCGGTTACGAAGGAGATGATTCGGGCCGGCCTACCATCAGTTCCCGCCTGATAATGCGCCGTGACTTCGACCGGGATGTCACGGCCATCCTTGGTCCGCTGCGTCGTTTCAACCTGCGTGTGGCCAAGACGCCTTAACGCTTCCCGCATCTTGGCATAGGCCTCGGTCGGAAAGTTCGGGTCGATGTCCGTCACGCCGAACTGGAGCATCTCTTCGGTGCTGTAACCCAGCATCTTTGCCGCATGCTGGTTCACGTACTCAAAGCGGCCGGTCTCGAAGTCCAGCCAGTGGATGCCGATGCCGACACTGTCCATGGCGAACTGGGTGTCGAGCAGGTTCTGATGCATGGCCTGGAGATCGGTGGTGCGTGCCGCTACCAGTTCCTCGAGGTGCTGGTGGTGCCGTTCGAGCTCTTCCTGGGCGCGCTTCTGCTCCGTGATGTCCTCGGAGATGCCGAGCAGGTATTCCGCCCGTCCCTCCCCGTCGAGCAGGGCCAGCTTCTTGGTGTGCAGGATGCGCAGGCCAAGGCGCGAGGTTTCGATCGGTTCTTCCGGAATGTCCACCTGCGCCACCGCCGTCAGTACCTCGCGATCCTTGGCAGTGAAGAGGTCGGCCTGCTCGCGCGGGAAGAAATCGTAATCGTTCCGGCCCAGGAGATCTGTCCTGTCGTAGCCCAGCAGTTTCTCGCCGGCTTTGTTGAACAGCACGAAGCG
>CAIXFP010000686.1 GCA_903918705.1 uncultured Pseudomonadota bacterium | reverse complement strand
TCGCGCCGCCTCCTGGTCCAGCTTCAATCACGGATTTCAAACCGCCAAGTTCAACCGAAATTCACGCCGCCGCGCACATCGCGAGACGCTGGGCATGACGGTGGTGGAGGGCGGCGTGCTGCTCACCGACGGCTATGCCGCCTATGAGCGCTATGCCGAGATCACCGGTCTGACCCATGCCCAGTGCTGGGCGCATACCCGCCGCAAGTTCTTCGAGGCCCAGGACGTCGAACCCGAGGCGGCTGCCCAGGCGCTGGAGCAGATCGGCGCGATCTACGCCATCGAGACGCAGATCCGCGAGCAGGATTTGCAGGGCGAGAAGAAGAAAGACTATCGGTTGATGCACGCCAAGCCCCTGGTGGAACGCTTCTTCGCCTGGGTGGCGCAGCGTTTCCAGGATCAGGGGCTGTTGCCGATGAGCCCGTTCACCGCCGCCCTGGCCTATGCACGGGAGCGAAGATTCGGGCTCGAAGTCTTCCTCACGGACGCGGACGTCCCCATCGACACCAACCACCTGGAACGAGCGCTCCGGGTCATTCCCATGGGTCGAAAAGCCTGGCTTTTTTCGTGGACCGAACTCGGCGCCAAGCACATCGGCATCCTGCAAAGCCTGATCGTCACCTGCCGCCTGCACGGGATCGACCCCTACGATTACCTGGTCGATGTCCTGCAACGCGTGGGCACGCATCCGGCGGCACGGGTTCACGAACTCACGCCGAGACTGTGGAAGACGCTCTTCGCCGACAACCCGATACGCTCGCCGCTCTACGCCGCCACGCGATAGCCGGAAACACCAACCCGGCACCCCGCGCCTCGCAGCGCTGACTGGCCGCGCTGCCGATTCCGCCGCAGCGGCAATCACCGGGATGCGCCCGGTGAACGCGCAGCCACCACGCACACGGCTCGCCAGTCGCCACCAACCCCGCTCATCCAGCAACCCCATCTCGTGATCCCTCGCTTCATCGATGGGATGCATTCTCCTCAGCCCGATACGAATGGGAAGAACGCCGCAGGGTTACCGGTTACTCTCGGCCTGGCCGGGGTCGATGGGCACATCGGCATGGCGCTGCGGAAACAGCCAGACCTGGGGCCGGTAGGCGCGCCAGTACTGGCGCAGGGTCTCCAGCAGTTGCGGCGGCAACAGGCTGTAGCGGTCGCGCCCACCCTTGCCCTGTTCCACGCGCAAGGTCATGCGCTCGCAGTCGATGTCGGCCACGCGCAGATGGCTGAGTTCGGAGACGCGCAGGCCGGCGGCGTAGGCCGTCATCAGCGCCGCGCGGTTGCGCAGGTTGCTGGCCGCATCCAGGATGCGGGCGACTTCCGAACGGCTGAGGATTTCCGGCAGGCGTTGCGGGACATGGGCGCTGGGAAGATCGACGACGATGTCGGGGCGCTTGAGGACGGTGCACCAGAGGAAGCGCAGAGCTTGCAGGGCCTGGTTGCAGGTAGCGGGGGCCAGGTGTCGCTCACGCAGCAGGTCGAGGAGGAAGCGCTCCAGGTCGGCGGCTTCGAGTTGTTCCGGGGCGGTGTGGGTGTGGCGGGCCAGTTCGATAGCCCAATGCAGATAGGCTTCGCGGGTGCGCTCGGCAAAGGCGCGCAGTTCCATGGCGTCCAGCATGGCTTGGCGTAACGCGGTCATGACGTTCTCCTCTTCGGGTGGATCACCCTTCGAGGGTAGGCCGCAGCCTGGCACTGACCACTTTCACACATGAAAAAAGCGAGGCGGATCGCCTCGCTTGGTGAGGGGGTGCTACCGCCGCAGGCGGTTTAGTTCAACTGTTACTTCGCCGACATTTGTCCAAAAACACCCGCCACAGCCAGATTATTGGACATCTGTCCAATATCCTGGCCGGCCAAG
>CAIXFP010000685.1 GCA_903918705.1 uncultured Pseudomonadota bacterium | reverse complement strand
GACCTCGCTGAACGTCGCGCCCTACTTCGGCAACCGCGACACCCCCCAGATCGACATGCGCGGCTACGGCATGGCCAACGGCTTCGAGAACATCGTCGTCAGCGTGGACGGGCGCCGCCTCAACAACATCGACGGCCTGCCGCAGTTGCTGGGTTCCATTCCCCTGGCCGACATCGAACGCATCGAGGTCACCAAGGGCAGCGGCTCCGTCATGTTCGGCGACGGCGCCACCGCCGGCACCATCCAGATCTATACCCGCGCCCACACCGGGGCCAGCGTGGAAGGCAGCCTGGGCAACCACGGTGGCCGCGACCTGGCCGCCACGGCCGGCATACAACGGGAGAATTTCAGCCTAGGGGCCAGTGCCAACTTTGCCGGCCTTGGGGGCTACAGCGACTCCGATGCCACCGGCAACCGCGACGCTTCCGCCAACAAGACCTGGCGCGGCGCACTGGAAATTCGCCCGGCCGAACACCTGAAATTCAGTCTGGACGGGGCCAGCACACGCATCGACGCGCGCTTCCCCAGCGCCCTCAGCCAGGCCCAGTTCGACGCCAACCCGGCCCAGGTGGGCAATGCCTACGGCAACCCCGCACCCAGTCCCTATACCGAGCAACTGCTGAACAGCGACCAATGGGGTGTGGGCGTGTCGGCCGACCTGGGCGAGAAGGTGAAGCTCACCGCCCTTCACAGTGACGAGCGCAAGCTTTCCGATCTCATCACCTACGCCTCGGTTTACGGCTATCACTACGCCGCCGACGACCTGGCCGTGCAATATCTGGGCAGCCGGTTCGATCTCACGGCCGGGGTCCAGTCCTTCGCCGGCAAGCGTGCCGGCAGCGGCGGCGGCACCCACAAGGACAATACCGGCTGGTACGCCCAGAGCCAGGTCCATCTGGGCGACACCACGTTCTCCGCCGGCCTGCGCGGCGAGAAGGTCGAGTACACCTACTCTCCGGACGCGGCGGCGCAACTCCGGTCGAGCCACCGGCTCGCCGCCTGGGACCTGGGCGTGAACCAGCGCCTGGATGCGCGCCTGTCCCTGTTCGCCAACTATGACCGCTCCTTCCAGGCGCCGGACATCGACAACTTCTTCACCACGGACTACTCGGTTTATCCGGCCGTCACCCATTTCAACGGCTTCATCGTCCCGGCCATCAGCCATACCTTCAACCTGGGCCTGAACCACGTCACGGCTACGAACCGGCTCAAACTCACGCTGTTCAGCACCCGTTTGGACAACGAAATCTTCTATTACGGCTACGTCCCGGGCGATCCGAATTCCGGCGTCAACACCAACCTGGCCAAGACCCACAAGGATGGCCTGGAACTGCAGGACACCTGGAAGTTGAGCGACAACTCCAGCGCCAACCTCGACTACGCCTACACCCGTGCCGTCATCGACCAGGCCAGCCAGGATTACGGCGCCTACAACGGCAAGGAACTGCCCGGCGTGCCGCGCCACAGCGCCACCTTGGGCTTAAGTTGGCAGGCCACGGCGGCGGCCCACGTCGAGTTGACCCACACCTGGCGCAGCAGCGCCTACGCCACCGACGACTTCGGCAACAGCGCCAGCCAGCGCCAGGCCGCCTATCAGTCCACCAGCCTGGCGTTCCGCTACGTGCGGGGGAAACTGGAATACTTCGCCGCGGTGGCCAACCTGTTCGAGCACAAGAACGGGCTTTGGGTCAGCGACAATGTCATCTATCCGGTCGACTTCACTCGCACCTGGCGGGTGGGCATGAAGGCCAATTTCTGATGGGGGATCCCATGACCGACGCAGCCGCCCATGCCGCCCGCATGGCGAAGAAGAAGGCGGTGATAGACGCCGCCATTGCCAGGGCGGACCAGGAGAAGGGCGTGCTCCTGGTGCTCACCGGCAACGGCAAGGGCAAGTCCTCCTCCGCCTTCGGCATGGTGGCCCGCGCCCTGGGCCACGGCATGAGGGTGGGGGTGGCCCAGTTCATCAAGGCGCGCACCGATACCGGCGAGGAGGCGTTTTTCAGTAAACAGCCCGGCGTGGCATGGCACGTCCTGGGGGAAGGTTTCACCTGGGACACCCAGAATCTGGAGCGGGACATCGCCACGGCGCAACGCGGCTGGGAAGTGGCGCGGCGGTTGCTGGGCGACCCCGGCATGCAACTGGTGGTGCTGGACGAACTCACCTATCTGCTCAACTACGGCTGGCTGGATGAGGCGCAAGTGCTGGCCGACCTGGCCGCGCGCCCGCCCATGCAGCATGTGGTGGTCACCGGCCGCGCCGCGTCCCGGGCCTTGCGGGATGCCGCCGATACGGTGAGCGAGATCGCCGACGAGAAACACGCTTACCGTGCCGGGGTGAAGGCCCAGGCGGGGGTGGACCTGTGATTTGCGGCAGGGCACATCCCCGGCAGGCGCAGCCACGCAGGAGACGCCCCCCTTTATCAAAGGGGGGCGGGGGGGGGTTCTCCAAGAGTCGAGCAAGCTGGGTGGTGAACAAATCCCCCCTAACCCCCCTTTTGCAAAGGGGGGGACCAGCGCATCACCACTTAACGCGAGTCGAGCCCTTGCCAAGAGGGTGACGGTTTGAACCGCACCCGTGCCCTCCTGATCCTTGCCCTGCTCGCCCTGGCGGCGCTGGCGAGCCTGTTCCTGGCGCTCACCAGCGGCAGCATCCAGCTTGCGCCGGCCCAGGTGTGGGCCGCCCTGTTCGGCCGGGGCGACGTCCTGGCTCTGGAGGTGGTGCGGCAACTGCGCTGGCCCCGCGCCCTGGCGGCCTTTTCCTGCGGCGGCCTGCTGGCCCTGGCCGGCGCCCTGATGCAGGTGTTGTTGCGCAACCCCCTGGCGGACCCCTACGTGCTGGGTATTTCCGGGGGTGCTGCGGTGGCCACCCTGGCCGCCATGCTGCTCGGCATGGCCAGCGCCATCGCCCTTCAGGCCGCCGCCTTCGCCGGGGCGCTGGCCGCCATGGGTCTGGTGTTCGGCATGGCGCGGGGCGACGGTTCCTCGACTCAGACCCGCTTGCTGCTCACCGGCGTCATCGTCGCCTCCGGTTGTGGCGCGGCGGTGGCCCTGATGCTGTCCGTGGCGCCGGAGCAGCAATTGCGCGGCATGCTGTTCTGGCTGATGGGCGACGCCGCTCAGGCCGGGGCGCCGCTGCCCAGCCTGCTGGTGCTGGCCCTGGGGCTGGCCGTGGCGCTGTACTTCGCGCGCGACCTCAACCTGCTCAGCCGCGGGCCGCTGCTGGCCGCTACTTTGGGCGCCGACGTGGCGCATTTGCGCCTGCTTCTGTATTTCCTGGCCTCGCTGCTCACCGCCACCGCCGTCACCAGCGTCGGCAGCGTCGGCTTCGTGGGCCTGGTGGTGCCGCACCTGGCGCGCCTCGCTGTGGGCAACGACCAACGTCTGTTGCTGCCGGCCGCCAGCCTGGCCGGCGGCGTCCTGCTCACCCTGGCGGACACCCTGGCGCGTAGTGTCATCGCGCCGCAGCAGTTGCCGGTGGGGGTGCTCACAGCCCTGATCGGCGTGCCGGTGTTCCTGGCGCTGCTGGCGCGGGCGCCAGCCCGGGAATCGGCATGAACCCGCCGCTGCTCGCCACCCGAGGACTGGCCGCCGGCATCGCCGGCCAGTCGCTGGTACGCGGCCTGGACCTGACCCTGGGCGCGGGGGAAAGCCTGGCCATCCTGGGCCGCAATGGCGTCGGCAAGACCACCCTGCTGCACACCCTGGCCGGCCTGCGACCGCCGGAAGGCGGCACGCTGGAATTGGGCGGCCGCGCTTATGCCGATCTGGGCTTTCGCGCCGCCGCCCGGTTGCGCGGCCTGCTGCCGCAGCAGCAGGGCGATGCCTTCGCCACCGGCGTGCTGGAAAGCGTGCTGCTGGGCCGGCATCCCTACCTGGAGCGCTGGGCCTGGGAAAGCGCCACGGACGTCGCCCTGGCGCGGGCCGCCCTGGTGGACGTGGGCCTGGCCGATCTGGCGGCGCGTTCGCTGCATACCCTGTCCGGCGGCGAACGCCAGCGCGTGGCCCTGGCCACCCTGCTGGCGCAGGCGCCCAGCCTGTACCTGCTGGACGAGCCATTGGCCCATCTCGATCTCAACCACCAGATCGCCATGCTCGACCTGATGCGCCGCCGCGCCCGTAACGACGGCGCCGCCCTGGTCATGGTGTTGCACGACGTCAACCTGGCGCGACGCTATTGCGATCAGGTGCTGCTGCTCCACGGCGCGGGCCGCCACCAGATCGGCGGCGCCGCCACCCTGCTCGACGCCGCCACCCTGACCCGGCTTTACGGCCACCCGGTAAGGATGTTGCGGGATGGCGAGCAGTTCTGGTTCGTGCCGGAAGTGGAACGGGCCGATTAGCGTGAAACGATCTGTGGGAAGGGCGTCTTGCCGCGAAAACGTAACCATGGGACCAGCCGTGGGTTCGGCTCGGGGCGGGCCTCCTACTGTGTTTCATCACCCTGGGCGGCGTCCCGCGCCATGATCTTTGGCCTGTGCCAGCGGAGGCCGCTAGTTTCGCGGGCGTCTTCCCCTGGCGGTTTCCAGTTCCCGGCAGACCTGTTCGGCGCCGTCCAGCAGGCGCGGCGTCGCCCGCTGCACCAGGTCGGCGGGGACGGTAAACAGGTTGCCGCGCGCCACTGCCAGCAGCTGCTTCCAGCCACGCCAGCTGTCCAGGCCGGCCGGGGCGCCGGAATCCATGCCGCTGGCGATGATGGCTTCCGGGTCGCTGGCCAGCACCGCCTCCACGCTGACCGTGGGCGCCAGGCCGGGAAGCCGGGCGAACAGATTGGCGCCGCCGCATAGTTGCAGCACTTCGTTGAGGATCTGGCCGCCCCCCACGGTCATCAGGGGTCGCGGCCAGACCTGGTAGAACAGCGTGACCGGAGGCCGCGTCCCATAACGCCGGCGCAAGTCGGCCTGGCGCGCGCGAAAGCGGCGCGCCGCCGCCCGGGCCGTCGCCTCGCTGCCGGCGAGGCGACCCAGGTTCTCGATGTCGGCGGGAATGTCGGCTAGTTGATCCGGCTCGCTCAGGTAGACCGGAATGCCCAGGGCTCGAATCCTGGCCAGCGGGGCGGGGGGGGTGCCGCTGCGCCAGGCCACCACCAGGTCCGGCTTCAGTGCCAGGAGCGCTTCCAGGTCGAGGCGGTCATAGCCGCCCACGCGCGGCAGTCGCGCCGCCGCCGCCGGGTAGTCGCTGAAGTCCACCGCGCCCACCACGCGATCGCCGGCGCCCGCGGCATACAGGTTTTCCGTGGCGTGGGGCACCAGGCTGACGATGCGCCGCGCCGGCGCCGCCAGCCGGATGATGGCGCCCTCGGCATCGCGCGCCGCCACGTCGGCCCGTGCACAGGGGGCAAGGCACAGCAGGAACAACGCGATGCGCAGGCGGGCCATGAAAATGTCGTTACGTGAAAAGGGGCGGGATTCTATGGCAAGGACGCCGCCGCTTTCGAAACGGGCCGCGTCCGCGGTCCGTGCTCTAGGGCTGTCGCGCCTTTCTCTTCCG
>CAIXFP010000684.1 GCA_903918705.1 uncultured Pseudomonadota bacterium | reverse complement strand
TTCTTCACCACCAAGCCGGTTGGCAAGGGTACCGGCCTGGGGCTGTCCCTGGCCTACGGCATCGTCCAGAAACATAACGGCCGCATCGAGGTGCACAGCGAGGTCGGCCGGGGCACGACCTTCCGGGTCACGCTGCCGATCGCGCATCAGGAGACCGCGGATGTCGCCTGAGCGGACCGACTTCTGCGCCGTTGCGCGCATCCAACCTGTTCGGGGTATCGATCATGACTGATCCCGCCACCGCCGTCGCACCCGCCACCCTGCTGTTCGTGGACGACGAACCGTCCATTTTGTCCTCCCTGAAGCGCTTGTTCCGGCCCCACGGCTATCGCATATTCACCGCCGAGGGTGGTGCCGCCGGCCTGGAAATCCTGCAACGGGAAGCGGTGGATCTGGTCATTTCCGACATGCGCATGCCGCTCATGGATGGTGCCCGCTTCCTGGAACAGGTGCGCCAGCATTGGCCGGAGGTCATCCGCATCCTGCTCACCGGCTATGCCGACATGGAATCCACCATCGCCGCCATCAACCGGGGCCAGATCTATCGCTACGTCAACAAGCCCTGGGACGACAACGAAATCGTCCTGATCGTGCGCGAAGCCCTGGAGCGGCGGCGCCTGGAGCAGGAGAACGGCCGCCTGAATTCCGTGGTGGAGGCGCGGAACGCCGAATTGCGCGCTCTCAACGCCAGTCTGGAACAGAAGGTGGCGGAGCGCACCGCGGAACTGAACAAGGCCATCACCTACGTGAAATCGGCCCATGGCCGGTTGAAGGCCGGTTTCGTCAATACCGTGCAGGCGTTCTCCGCCCTCACCGAAATGCGCGGCAAAAAATTTTCCGGCCACGCTCGCCGGGTCGCCGACCACGCGCGGCAACTGGCGCGCATGTTCGAGATGTCCGATACCGAGCAGCAAAGCGTACTGTTCGCCGCCTTGCTCCACGACATCGGCAAAATCGGCCTGCCCGACGCCTTGCTGGATCGTCCCTTCAGTGCGCTGGAAGGCGACGAGCGGAGCGAGGTCATGCGCCACCCGGAACGCGGCCAGCAGGCGCTGATGCAGATCGAACCGCTCAAGGACGCCGCCCTGCTGATCCGCCACCACCACGAGCTGTATAACGGCGGCGGCTATCCCGACCACCTCGCCGGCCTGGCGATTCCTCTCGGCGCGCGCATCCTCTGCGCCGCCAACGAGTTCGACGGTTTCGTCAGCGGCACCCTGACGCAACAGGCGATGAAGCCCAAGGAAGCGCTCGCCTACCTGATCGAACAGCGTGGCAAACGTTACGACCCGATGGTGGTCGAGAAATACGTGGAAATCCTCTTCGCGCAGTTGCGGAACGTCATCGACGAAGTGCCTCTGCGCCCCACCGCCTTGCGCCCCGGCATGGTGCTGTCGCGCGAACTGATGCACCACGACGGCTACCTGCTACTGGCCAAGGGTTATGTGGTCGATGCCGCCGTCGTCACGCAGTTGGCGAAGATCGAAGCCGCGGAAAATCACCACATGCTGGTCTACATCTGCCACGAAGTCGCCGGGAAATGACTATGCCGCCCGTCCCTCCGAGGGGGAACCCGAATGCAGCCCACCAGCGCGGCATCGCACGGCTACGCTGGCCGCTACCCGTTCACTCCCCCAGCAAATGCCCCACGACCTGCCGGACATGGCTACTGCCGCGGTGTTCGAACAGGTAGATGCCCTGCCAGGTGCCCAGCACCATGCGGCCATCCCGCACCGGGATGGCGAGCTGGGTCAGGGTCAGGGCCGCGCGCACGTGGGCCGGCATGTCGTCGGGGCCTTCCTGGGTATGGCGGTAGATGGGATCGTGTTCCGGCACCAGGCGGGAGAAGTAACGTTCCAGGTCGCCCCGCACGTCGGGGTCGGCATTTTCCTGGACCACCAGACTGGCCGAGGTGTGGCGCACGAACAGGGTAAGCAGGCCGTCGCGCAGGCCACAGTCGCGCAACCAGCGCGCCACCTCGCCGGTAAAATCGTGGAGGCCTTTGCCACGGGTGGCGATCTCGAACTGGGTGAAATACTGTTGCACGGTGGGCATGGGAACGTTGCGATCAGGGAGACATTAACAATATGCGCGAGATTCATCTAATCGTCCCGGGCCTCGCCGCCTGGCTCGACATCCCCCACAGTGAAGTCACCGCCATGCCGGGCCTGGAACGGCTGCTGGCGCGCGGGCGCGGACGCGCTGGCGAGACCAGCCTGGCGGATGCGCTGTGTCGCGCATTTGCCGTGGCCCAGCAGGAGGACTGCCCCCTTGCGCCGGTGACCGCCAGCTTCGACGGGGTAAATGCCAACCTGGGTTACTGGTTGCGCTGCGATCCTGTGCATCTCCAGGTCGGCATGCGCGGCATGACCCTGCTGGACGCCTGGCACATCGGCCTGGCCCGCGCGGAGTCCGAGGCGCTGGTGGCCAGCCTCACCCCTCTTTTCAAGGAGGCCGGTTGGACCTTGGTGGCCCCAACGCCGGGGCGCTGGTATGGCCACCCCAGCCATGCGGTCAAGTTGCAAACCAAACCGCTGGATGCCGTCGCCACCCGCCACGTCAATTCCGCCCTTCCGACCGGGCCCAGCGCCGCGCGGGTCATGCGCCTGGTGAACGACGCCCAGATTCTCCTGCATGACCATCCGGTCAATCAGGCGCGCGAACTGCGCGGCCAGATGCCCATCAACAGCCTGTGGCTGTGGGGCGGCGGCGAGATGCCGAAAGTCCATGGCCGTTTCCAGCAGGTGTTGGCGGGCCAGACCGAGGCGCTGGCGCTGGCGCGTCTGTCCAGCTGCCCCAGCGCGCCATGTCCGGCATGCCTGGGCGACGTGCCGAAAAAGAACACCAGCTTGCTGATACTGCCGGAATTTCCCGCCGGTGCCGTGGCGGAGCAGGCCCGGCGCCTCGATGCGGACTGGTTTCAGCCACTGCTGCGCGGTCTGCGCGGCGGCCGCATCCACCGCGCCAGTCTCACCCTGACCGGGCCGGAAGGATGCGGCGTGAATCTCGATACGGCGGCTGCCTGGAAGTTCTGGAAAAAACCCGGAAAGCCCAAGCCGGCTTAGTTCTCCGCGGGCGGTCTTCGCCGCCGGGGGGCGCCCCTACAGCAGGACCAGGTTGTCGCGGTGGATGAGTTCCGCCTCGTCCATGTAGCCCAGCAGGGTTTCGATCTGGCCGCTGGGCTGCCGGGCGATGCGGCGGGCATCGCTGGCACCGTAGTTGACCAGGCCGCGGGCGATGTCGCGGCCGTGGCCGTCGATGCAGGCCACCACTTCGCCGCGATGGAAATCGCCCACCACTTCCACCACGCCGATGGGCAGCAAGCTCTTGCCCTGCTCGCGCAGGGCGCGCACCGCGCCGTCGTCGAGAAGCAGGCGGCCACGCACCTGGAGATGGTCGGCCAGCCACTGCCGCCGCGCGGCCAGGGGTTCATTGAGCGCCCGCAACTGGGTGCCGAGGGCTTCGCCGGCGCCCAGTCGAGCCAGCACATCGTCTTCGCGGCCGCTGACGATGACGGTGTGGGCGCCGCTGCGGGCGGCGCGCTTGGCGGCGAGAATTTTGGTCAGCATGCCGCCGGTACCCACGCTGGAGCCGGCGCCGCCGGCCATGGCTTCCAGTTCCGGAGTGCCGGCCACGGCTTCGTGGATGAACTCGACATCCGGATTGCCGCGCGGATCGGCGCTGTAGAGGCCGCGCTGGTCGGTGAGGATGATCAGGGCGTCGGCCTCGATCAAATTTGTCACCAGGGCGCCCAGGGTGTCGTTGTCGCCCACCTTGATTTCCTCGGTGGTGAGGGTGTCGTTCTCGTTGATGATGGGGACGACCTTGAGGTCCAGCAGGGTGCGCAGGGTGGAGCGTGCATTGAGGTAGCGCTCGCGGTCGGCATGGTCGGCGTGGGTGAGCAGGATCTGGGCGGTTTGCAGGCCATGCACGCGGAAACTGCGCTCATAGGCCTCCATCAGTCCCATCTGGCCCACGGCGGCGGCGGCTTGCAGTTCGTTCAGGGCGGCCGGTCGCCTCTTCCAGCCCAGGCGCTTGATGCCCTCGGCGATGGCGCCGCTGGACACCAGCACCACTTCCTTGCCCATGGCCATGAGGGCGGCGATCTGCGCCGACCACAGCGCCAGGCGCTGGTGGTCGAGGCCGCGGCCCTCGTTGGTGACCAGGCTGCTGCCCACCTTCACCACCAGGCGGTGGGCGTCGGCGACGACTGATCGATACGCGGAACGATTCATGCTTTACCCCTCAATTCAGCGAGCCCGATGCGTAGCGCCGGCGCTACCTGGGCTCATGCGTCTCCCTCCAACGCTGCCCGGCTCCGCTCCAGGTGCTCCATGATGGCGAACACCAGGGGTTGGCAGCCGTTCCCGGAAATGGCGGACAGGGCGAACACCGGGCCGTCCCAATCAAACTCGCGCACGAAATCGGCGATGCGCCCGGCGCGCTCCTCCTCGGGCACCAGGTCGGTCTTGTTGAGGATCAGCCAGCGCGGCTTCTCATGGAGTTCGTCGTCGTACTTGCGCAGTTCCTCGACAATTGCGCGGGCCTCCCGTACCGGGTCGCTCGCGGGATCGAACGGAGCCAGGTCCACCAGATGCAGGAGCAGGCTGGTGCGCGCCAGATGGCGCAGGAACTGGATGCCAAGGCCGGCGCCTTCGGCAGCGCCCTCGATCAGGCCGGGCACGTCCGCCACCACGAAGCTGCGATCGTGGTCGACCCGCACCACCCCGAGATTGGGATGCAGGGTGGTGAAGGGGTAGTCGGCCACTTTCGGCTTGGCGGCGGAGATGGCGCGGATCAGGGTGGACTTGCCGGCGTTGGGCATGCCCAGCAGGCCCACGTCGGCCAGCACCTTCAATTCCATGTGCAGGCGCAGTTCTTCGCCCGGCTCGCCCGCCGTGGTCTGGCGTGGAGCCCGGTTGGTGCTGGACTTGAAGCGCAGGTTGCCCAGGCCCCCCTTGCCGCCCTTGGCCACCAGGGCGCGCTGGCCGTCGGCGGCGAGATCGGCGATGAGGGCGCCGGTTTCTTCCTCGGTGATCACCGTGCCCACCGGCACGTGCAGGGTAAGGTCGTCGCCGCCCTTGCCGTAGCAGTCGGCGCCGCGGCCGTTCTCGCCGTGCTGGGCGCGGAACATGCGGGTGAAGCGGTATTCCACCAGGGTGTTGATGTTGCGGTCGGCCACCGCCCAGATGCTGCCGCCCTTGCCGCCATCGCCG
>CAIXFP010000683.1 GCA_903918705.1 uncultured Pseudomonadota bacterium | reverse complement strand
GGTGGCGGCGCTGGGCGTGGTCAACGGGGCGCGCGCCGATACCAGCCGGCCACTGCTCAGCCTGGTACCGCAGGACAGCAGCCTGTACGCGGAACTCTATGTGCCAAGCCGCTCGGCCGGCTTCGTGCGGCCGGGCAATAGTGTGCTGCTGCGCTACCAGGCGTTCCCCTACCAGCATTTTGGCCTGGCCCGCGGTACCGTGGCTTCGGTTTCCCGCAGTGCCTTGCCGGCTGACGAGGTGGTGATCCAGCCGCATCAGGCTGAAGGTCTTCAACCGCAGCGGCCGATGCACCAGCAGGGTAATCATCAGGCCGTCCCGATAGGCCACCGCCCGCCGTTGCGCCGACCATGCGGTTGTCTGCTCGGCCTGGCGCATCAGGTTCTGACCCAGTTCGATCATGTCCGCCACCGGCCGCAGCCGCTGACGCTTCTGCCGGGTCGGGTGGGCGCGGCTGCGCAAGGCTTGGTAGACCTGCAACAGCCAAGCCCAATCCGTGTCCGGCGCCAGCAGGCGGAGGGCGTCATAGAGTTCTTGCACCCGCGCCGCGCGGCTGTAAGGGGCATAGATCGGGGTGAGGTCGCGCACATACTGCGCCACACGGTCACGGGTGACCCGTGCCGCCGGCAGTATCTCGGCCTGCAACCAGCCCTGGCGCTGCAGCCAATGCAGCCAGTAGCCATAGCCTTGGGCGGCTTTGCGGCGCGACATTGGCGACCAGTTGACCCCGAGGCCAGAGACGCCGAAGAGTTCAGCTTCGGCAAAGCCAGCCTGCCAGAGCGTTTGATCGCCCGCCGGCCACTGGTCGATCGGCCAGCATTGGACGGTGGAACCGGGCTTACGCCGCATGGTGCATACCCTCCCTATGACGGTCACGGCGAGGATAACCCTCCTCGCGCCGGCTCTCGGCGATCAGACGGTCATAACGCTGCACCGCCTCAGCCTGCTCGGCGCCGCAATAGGCACTCACGGTGGTGGTCAGAGCCTTATGACCGAGCAACTGCCGCACAACCTCGTATTGACCGGGGAAGCGCCGGAGGAACAGGAAGGCGGCCAGATGGCGGAAGGCGTGCGCGTTCAAGCTCAGGCCCAGGTGGTGGGCGATGGTCTTCTTGACCTGCACCGCCAGGGCCGCCTCGGCTTTGACGCCCCCTTGCCGGGCCGGGAACAGATAAAGCGAGGGGCGATCGGCCAGCACCGGCCGGTAATCGCGGACATAGAGGTCGAAGAGTCGGCGGACGTGATCGGGCAGTTCGAACTCCATCGCCACGCCGTTCTTGACCTCAGCAGGAGGCAGCACAATGGTGCACACGGCACTGTTATGGCCGCGTGCCAGGTGCTGATCGAGGCGCAGGCTGGCGAGATTCTTGATCCGCATCGGTGCTACCTGCAGGATGGCGATCGCTAGCGCCGATTGCATCAACACCGCGTTCTGGTAGCCGGGCGAGGCCGATGCGCTGCGACCGCCAGTGCTGCCGTCGCCAAAGCTCCTGTTGCCAACCGCAGCACCGCCCCCCACCCGATCCGCCTGCAGGCCCTGGGCGATGGCATCGGGCAAGGTCAGCAATCGGGTCACATTGGCCGGATCCACGAACTGGCGCAGCACAGCCCGGTTGCGCTCGGTCATCCCTGTCTTGCGCGGCTCCAGCTTCTTGCGCATCGCCTGCAATCTCTGCAACTGGTCGGCGGGCACCTTGACCCAATGCTTGGCGAGCTTGACCAGCAGC
>CAIXFP010000682.1 GCA_903918705.1 uncultured Pseudomonadota bacterium | reverse complement strand
TTCAAGTTCCTCTGGGCGCCACTCATGGACCGCTTCGAGCCGCCCTACCTGGGGCGGCGGCGCGGCTGGCTGGTGCTGACGCAACTCCTGCTGGCGGCGGTGCTGTGGGGCATGGCGGACGCGAGTCCGAAGGCCGCGCCCCTGGCCTTCGCCGGCGTGGCCCTGCTGGTGGCCTTCCTGTCCGCGTCCCAGGACGTGGTGATCGACGCCTACCGCACCGACCTGCTCGACCCGCGCGAACGCGGCCTGGGCGGGTCGCTGGCGGTGTTCGGCTACCGCATCGCCATGATCCTCTCCGGCGGCATTGCCCTGATC
The DNA here is from genome assembly GCA_903918705.1 of uncultured Pseudomonadota bacterium. Classification (GTDB taxonomy): domain Bacteria; phylum Pseudomonadota; class Gammaproteobacteria; order Burkholderiales; family Thiobacillaceae; genus PFJX01. Next base: position 2,157 of record CAIXFP010000682.1, on the reverse strand, counting down.
TGGGCCGACCAATGGCACAGTTGGGGCCGGGTGTACCAGGTGATGGCCTGGATCATGGTGGCCACGGCCGGCTTCTCCCTGGTGGCGCTGCCCCGGGTGAGCGGCGCCTCGAAACCCCTGGATTCCGATCCGCGCCGCGAGCTGCGGGGTTTTCTCGCCCTGCTGGCCGGAGTACTGGCCGGCGCCCTGGCTTCACGCTGGCTGCTCATGGCCGCCGGCCTCAATCCGGACGATCCGAGCAAATGGGCACGCCTGGCCTTCGTCCTGGCCGGCGTGGCCTGCGCCCTGCCGCTGGGTTGGTGGGCGGCGCGCAAGGCCGGTTTCGAGACGCTGAACCAGTCCCTCTCCAGCTTCTTCACCCAGTCCGGGGCCTGGTCCTTTTTGCTGCTGATCGTGCTCTACAAGTTGTCGGACGCCTTCGCCGGCAGCCTCACCACGCCGTTCCTGATCAAGGGCATGGCCTTCACCCAGGCGGAAGTGGGCATCGTCAACAAGATCATCGGCATCTGGCTCACCATTTTCGGCGCCCTCCTGGCCGGAAGCCTGATGCTGCGCCTCAACCTGTACCGTTCCCTGCTGCTGTTCGGCCTGCTGCAGATGCTGGCCAACTTCGGTTTCTACGGCCTGGCGGTGCTGGGCCGGGGCGCCTGGGGCGGCTTCACGCTGGCGCCCTTCGACTTAGGGTTCGTCGCCATCGCGCAGACGGCGCGCATCGACACCCTGTTGATGGCGGCCATCGCCGCCGAGAACGTTACCAGCGGCATGGGCACGGCGGCCTTCGTCGCCCTGTTGATGAGCCTGTGCAGCCATCGCTTCAGCGCCACCCATTACGCCCTGCTCTCGGCCCTGGCCGCCATCGGCCGCATCTACGTCAGCCCCCTGGCCGGCGTGATGGCGGAATCCATAGGCTGGCCGGCCTTTTTCATCATGGCGGTGCTGCTGGGCGTACCGGGGATTTACATGGTCTGGCGCATGCGCGAGACGATCAAGGGACTGATCCGGGCGTAAGCCGAGGTAGCTTCCTGACGCAACGTCGCAGGCCATCCAGGCCGCGGCAAACCGTGCGCGCCCCGTTATTTCCCCGCCGCCGCCTTGGCGGCCAGCAGTTCCACCGCCCGCTCCAGGGTGATGGCGTCCGGGTTCAGGTCGCGCGGCAGGGTGGCGTTGAGCTTGCCGTGCTGCACGTAGGGGCCGTAGCGGCCGGATTTGAGGCTGATGGGCTGGCCATCCGCCGGATGATTGCCCAGTTCCTTGCCCGGCGCCGGGGCGGCGCGCGCAGGCTTGCCCTCGCCGCGTGGTTCGAATTCGAACCCCACCTTGCCGGCCTTGTCCCGCACCAGGAAAGCGGAGAAGGCGCGGCGGGTGCGGGCGGAGACGAAGCCCTTCAACAGATCGGTCTTGCCCTCGGCAAGCAGCTTCTTCATCTGCGCCGGCTCGATGGGCTGTTGCAGGATCAGCTTGCCGCTGCGGAAGTCGCAACTGCGCTCGGCCCCGACGCTGCGCTCGCAAACGTAGGACGTGCCGTGTTCGTAGACGTGGGCGCCGCACTTGGGGCACTTGCCCAGGACTTCTCGTTGCGAGAAGTCCACGGTCTCCAATTCCTCCCCCTCGCGCGGCTGGCCGAAGTCGAACTCCGGCAACTTGTCGTCGTTGAGGCGGATCTCGGCGTCGAAGGGGCGGCCCATCTTGTTGCGAAAGCCGGTGAGCGGGCCGATCTTGCCCTGGCTCAACAGGGCTTCCATCTCGGCCACCTCGAACTGGCGCCCGGCGACGATTTTCCAGGCGCTCCAGTCGCAACTCTGACAAGCGAATTTCTTGTAGTTCTCCTTCACCACGCCGCCGCATTTCGGGCAGGGCGTTGCCAGGGTGGCGAAGTCCCCCGGCACGGTGTCGGATTCATAGCGCTTGGCGCGCTCGACGATGTCCCGGGTGAGCGCCGTGATGTGGCCCATGAATTCGTCGCGCGACAGCTTGCCCCGCTCCAGTTGCGCCAGCTTGAATTCCCATTCGCCGGTGAGTTCCGGCGAGGCCAGTTCGGACACGCCCAGGCCCCGCAGCAGGGTGATGAGGGAAAAGGCCTTGGCGGTGGGCACCAGGTCGCGCCCTTCCCGGTGCATGTAGACCTCGGAGATCAGGTTCTCGATGATCTGGGCACGG
>CAIXFP010000681.1 GCA_903918705.1 uncultured Pseudomonadota bacterium | reverse complement strand
CGATCTGGCTGGGTGATGTTGAAGAAACCGCCCAGGCCGGTGTCGATGACTTCGTCCCAGTCTTCCTCCGAGAGGGCGGGAAAGGCGTTGTCGCGGGCGATGCCGGCGTTGACCACCAGTCCCCAGTAGGCGCCGTCCGCCGCCACGGCGGTCTCCAGCACCTGGCGGGCCGTCGCCCGGTCGGTGACATCGAAGGCCAGCAGATCGGCTCGGCCGCCTCCGGCCCGGATCTCGTTCACGACCGCCTCGCCTTCCGCCAGGCTCTTGCGGCAATGCACCGTCACGGCGTAGCCGTCGCGCCCGAGTTGCAGGGCGATTTCCCGGCCGATACCCCGGCTGGAGCCGGTCACCAGGACGCGTTTGTCATTCATTGTCTGCTCTGTTCCAGAGTGGTTTTGAAATCCGCGGGCTCGAATACCTTCAGTGTCGCTTCCGCGACGGTTTCACCGGCGATCTCGATGCTGGCGTCGAAGGCCGCCAGGCCATTGGTTTCCTTGAATACTTCCCTGGCCGTGATTTCCAGGTTCTCGCCGCGGGCGAAGGCGGCTCGCCTGGTCGTGAAGCTGCGCGTGCCCAGGAGCATGCCCTGTCTGGGCGGCAGGTTCTGGCCGCGGGCGACGAGGCCCACCAGAGTGCCGATGGCCTGGGCCATCAGTTCGATGCCGATCCAGGCCGGCATGGCGCCTTCCGCGTCCGCGTACCAGGCGTTGCCATCCACCACCGCCGCAACCCGGACGTGATCCGGACCCGCCGCGACGACATGGTCGAGCAGGAGCATGTTGCCGCGATGGGTCAGCAATTCTTCCATGGGGGGATACATCTAAACCTCTCCCAAGATCAGGCTGACATTGCTGCCGCCGAAGGCGTATCCGTTGCTCATAGCCACGCGTCGTATGTTGGTCGTCATGCGATCCTCCGATTGCGCCAGATGCAGTGCCGGCAGCGCCGGGTCGGCCACCCCGTCCCAGACATGCGGTGGCAGGCGTGCATTATCGTCGCTAAGGGCCATCCAGCAGAAGGCCGCTTCGGTGGCGCCCGCCGCACCCAGGGTATGGCCGGTGAGCGGTTTCGTGGAACTGACGGGGATACGCGCGGGGAAAACCCGCTTCATGGCGCGGCTTTCCATCTCGTCGTTTTTGGGGGTGGCGGTGCCGTGCAGGTTCACGTAGCCGATGTCATCCGGTGCCAGGCCGGCGTCGAGTAGCGCCGCCCGCATGGCCCGCTCCGCGCCGAGGCCGTCGGGCTGCGGTGCCGAGATGTGGTGGGCGTCGCTGGATTCCCCGCAGCCGAGCAGGGCGACGCGGGCATCGCCCGGGGTCCGGGTCAACAGGAACAAGGCGGCTCCCTCGCCGATGTTGATGCCGCACCGGTTGACGCTCATCGGGTTGCAGCGTTCCGGGCTCACCGATTCCAGGGCCGTGAAGCCGCTCACCGTAAGGCGGCAGAGACTGTCGACACCGCCAGCCAGAACCGCGTCGCAGACCCCGGCCGCCAGCAGCAGGCGCGCCGAAACCAGGGCCTTGGCGCTGGAGGTGCAGGCCGTGGACACGGTATAGGCCGGGCCCAGCAAACCCAGATGGCTGGCCAGGAAGGGGGCCGCGGTGCCGATTTCCTGGCTGGCGTAATCGAATCCGACTGGCATGGCGCCGTCATGGTCGAGGCCGGCGATGGCGGCTTCGCCTTCCCGGATGCCGGAGGTGCTGGTGCCCAGCACCACGCCAATGCGGGCGCGCCCGTAGCGGCCGATGGCGTCAGTCACGGCGTCGCTGATCTGGGTCAGGGCAGCCAGGAGCAGCCGGTTGTTGCGGCAGTCGTAGCGGGCCAGGCGCGCCGGCAGCGGCGGCAGCTCGCCGCGCACCCGGCCGACCAGCGCATCGCCGTCGCCGGAGAGCCAGCCGGATTCCCGCGCCAGGCCGGAGCCATCGCCGGCGAACAGGCGCTCGCCCACTTCGTGGCGGTCGTTGCCGAGGGCATTCAGCAAGCCCAGAGCGGCAAAATAGGCGGGGGCCAGTGGCATCGATCAATCCTCCTCTTTGATCGCCCGCACGGTCAGGGACAGTCCCGCGTCGGGCAGGCGGATGTCCAGGTACTGGTATTGCGGCGGCTCGCCCTGTCGCTCCACTTCCATGACGCTGTTGCCGTCGCGCAGCAGCCGCCGCAACGCCGGCGTGTCCTCCAACTCCCAATCATGGCCAAGCCCGGCGCGCACGCTGGCCGCCGGCCACACCGCCAGTTGCACCAGGGACAGCAGCGCGCGCGCGTCGAAGCGGTCGCCGGCCAGACTGCTGGCAGTGGCTTCCTTGTTGTCGAATTGCGCCTCCAGAACCCGCTGGCCCATGGGCGTCAGGCCGGCCAGGCGCATGCCGGCGGCGTCCACTTCCAGTTGTCCGATCAGTCGCTCATCCAGATCGCCGCGGCGGATGCGGATGTCCTGCAAGGCGCTGTAGGGCGCTACCGCCGTGGTGTCCTGCAGGCAATAGCGGGGGCCGCCCGGCAGGTCGGGGCAGCGCGGGCTGGCGCAGCCGGCCAGCAGGGCCAGGATCAGGAATTCAGAAGCGCGGACAGACAAGGCAGGCCTCGGGGGGATGATCACTGAGCATGCACCGGCGCTGTTCCCGCATGGCCGGCCCGTTCCACCACTCGCCGAGCGGGGTGTGGTGGATGTTGCCGATCACCGCCTCGGGTTGGCAATCGCAGAGGGTCAGATTGCCGTCCACGTTGACCGGGATGGTCTGCCAGGGCGACAGGCAATGGCCGCGCCGGCTGGAGCGATGGGCGAGCTGTTTGCCGCTCAGTAAAAGGTAATCCAGATAGTTCCGGTCCAGCGCCCATTCCTCCAGGCCCCAGACCGACAGCACCGGCAGGCGCCGCGCCAGCGCCCGCTTCAGGGCCAGTCGCACGCCCCGGGCCTGTTCCGGTGTGAGGCTGGCGTGCACCGAGCGTGCCTGGTTGGCGGCGAAGTTGAGGTCGGTCACCATGAGCGCGTCGAGTTCGTGGTCGGCCACGAAATCGACTATGGCGGCCAATTCGCCCAGGGTCGCGCCGGTGAGCGCGGTGAAGGCCGCGGTACTTAGTCTGGCGCCCTGGCGCTTCCGCTCCGCCACCAGGGCGCGGATGTTGGCGCTGATCAGCGCCATGTCGCTGCCCTGGCGTACTCGTTCCGCCGTGGCCGGGTCCACCGCGTCCAGGCTGAAGGTGAGGCTGGCCAGGCCGGATGCACACAAAGCGCGGGCCATGGCAGTGTCGAGATTCATGGCGTTGGTCACCAGGCCGACGCGGCGGCCGGCGGCCACGGCGCTACGGATGAAGTCGATCACCTCCGGGTGCAGCAGGGGTTCCCCCAGGCCCACCAGGTTGATGCGCCAGGCATGGGGCAGTCGTTCCAGGACGCGGCGGAAATCGGCCAGGCTCATGAAGCGGGATTTCAGTTTCATCCGGGTGCGCGCGCAGGCGCCACAACCCAGGGTGCAGCGGGTGGTGATCTCGATATTGGCCAGGGTCGGCTCGCATCCGGCCTCGGAGGTGGGCACGAACTCACGCGCCAGGGCGCGCATCGCCGCGGGACTGTCGGCGAGGTGGCGCAGGCTGCCCGGCCAGATGTCGCAAAACCTTTGCAGACCCGGTTCCAGGGCGCACAGGGCCGATTCGGTCGCCGCGTCGACGTGTTGCCGGGCATCGTCGATGGCTCGGCGGAGGGCGTCTACCGCCAGTTCCGCCCCCGCGCCGGTGAACAGGTGATGGCGCCCACCGGGCACGCTCACCCCGCGCAGGGGGCCGTTCAGGCGCCGGCGCCATTGTTCGGCGTCCGCCACCGGCACCAGTTCATCCTCTTCGCCGTGGACGATGAGGGTCGCCGCCGGCAAGGCCAGCGGCCCGCGCCGGGCGAGACCATTGACCAGGGCCACCAGGGCGCCGAGGTCATGCAGTGACGGGGCGCGCTCCGCGCTGTGCGCGCCCCAGCGTTGCGTATAGCCCAGGTCGATGCGCGGCGGCGTGGCGCACAACGCCAGCAACAGCAGGCCGGCCAGGCTGTCGGGACGCTTTGCCTGGCGGCGGGCGATCTCCGCCAGGAGGAGGCTGCCGCCGGTGGAATGCCCGATCAGGACGAGGCGGCGGCCCTGGTCGAGGTGATGGTCCATGGCCGCCGCCAGCACCGCCAGCATGGCGTCCTCGGCAAACGGCGGCGTCGCCGTGTCACCATGACCCGGCAAACACAGCCGGGTGATGGCGGCGTTGCCGTAAGCCTTCGCGAGACTCTCGGCCAGTGGCGCGAGGTCGGCGGGGGCGCCGAGGTAGCCATGCACCAGCACGATGCCTATCGGGGCCATGGCGGCGCGAATCATGTCTGTGCCTCCAGTTGCGGCGCCAGATCGGCCACACCCCGGTAACGGGCCAGTTGCCGGGAAGCCAGGTCGAGGCGGGCGGGCGTCTCCGGGTCGTGCAGCAGGGCGGCCATAGCCTCGGCCACCTGTGCCGCTGGGCGAGCCAGAAAGGCGATTTCAGCGGCCTCAGCCGATCCGGTGAACACCACCCCGCGTTGCAGAAGGCGTCCGCAACCCAGGCGTTCGACACACACCCCGTTCTGCGCCTGTTCCGGCTGCATGGGCAGGACGAATACCGGGATGCGATGCCGCAGCGCCTCGAACACCAGCATCTGGCCGCCATGGCACACCACCAGACTGGCGCGGGCAAGGGCCCGGTCGACGGGCAGAAAATCGAACTGCGCCAGCCGCGCCGGGTCCGCCAACCGCGGCGGCACAGCGGATTGGCCGCCGCGGGCCAGCGCGACCGAGTAGCCAAGCTGGCCGAGCACCGCGATCAGGTGCCACAGGACGTTTTGCGGTACCTGGCCGGTGCCGAAGGCGACCAAGGCGACGGGGCCTTCCAGACGGGCGAGGGTGTCGCAATCGCGGGTGCTGTGGGGCCAGCCGTTCCACGGCAACGGCCCCACATGGCGGTACCCGGGTGTGGCGGGCAGGGGCTGGAATTCGGGATAGTCCCAGAGAAACGTGCGGCGGCCCTCCAGGAGTTGCCAGGCGTCGTCCACCGGGTCGAGGCCGAGGGCGGCCAGGGCCGGATTCAGGCGCCGGGCGCAGGTGCGGCGGAAGAAGCGCAAAGCCGCCGCCTGGGCCGCAGCCCCTT
>CAIXFP010000680.1 GCA_903918705.1 uncultured Pseudomonadota bacterium | reverse complement strand
CACCTCGGCATCGCCGGCGACGAAACCGGAGCGCAGGCCGGGCACGTTGGAACGCTTCGAGAGGCTGTTGAACACCACCAGGCGGCGCAGGTCGCGGCCCAGTTGCCGCGCGGCGGTCAGCGCGCCCAAGGGCGCTTCTCCCTCGTTGAAATAGATTTCCGAATAGCACTCGTCGGAAGCGATGACGAAGCCGTGGCGGTCGGAGAGTGCGAACACTTCGCGCCAGTCGTCCAGATTCATCACGCGGCCGGTGGGGTTGCCGGGGGAGCAGAGGTAGGCCAGTTGCACCGTCTCCCACATGTCCGCGGGGATAGCGGAGAAATCGCAGCAAAAGCCGTTCTCCGGCAGGTTGTTGAGGAAGTAGGGCTTGGCTCCGGCCAGCAGGGCGGCGCCTTCGTAAATCTGGTAGAACGGGTTGGGCGAGAGGATGCGCTTGACGTGCTTCGTCTGGTCCACCACCGCCTGGGCGAAAGCGAACAGGGCCTCGCGGCTGCCGTTCACCGGCAGGATCTGGGTCGCCGGGTCGAGTTCCACGCCGTAACGTCCCACGCACCAGTCGGCGATGGCGCGGCGCAAGTCCTCGCTGCCCTGGGTCAACGGGTAGCTGGACAGACCCCGCAGGTTGGCGGTAAGCGCGTCCTTGATGAACTGCGGCGTGGCGTGCTTGGGCTCGCCGATGGAGAGATTGACCGGCTGGAGCGCCGGATTGCCTTCCACCCCCGCGAACAACTCGCGCAGGCGCTGGAAGGGGTAAGGCTGGAGCTGGTTCAGACGCGGGTTCATGCGCGGGACAGGGCTGAATCGGAGCTGATTCATATGGGAAAAAAGGGCGCGAATTATATGCCTTCGAGTCGTTGGCTGGCCCCGCTGGCTTTGCTCGTGGCGGCAAGCACCTGGGGCCTGGTGTGGTACCCCTACCGCCTGTTGCGGGAGGCGGGCCTGACCGGCAGCGTGGCGTCCGTGCTGACCTATCTGGTAGCCCTGCCGCCCCTGTTCCTGCTCGCCGCGCGGCAACGCCTGGCCGACCCCGGTGAGCGCCGCCTGCTCGCCCTGCTGGCGCTGGTTTCCGGCTGGACCAACCTGTCCTACGTGCTGGCGGTGATCGACGGCGAGGTGGTGCGGGTGATGCTGTTGTTCTATCTGGCGCCTCTGTGGACCGTGCCTTTCGCTCGGGTGATCCTGAACGAGCGCGCCGGGCGCCGCGTCTGGCTGGTGATCGCCCTGGCCCTGGCCGGCGCCTGGGTGATGCTGGCGGGAGAAGGCGCCGGCCTGCCGCTGCCCCACGACACCCCGGAATGGCTGGGCCTGTCCTCTGGCATCGGTTTCGCCTGGAGCAACGTGCTGACCCGCCGCCTCCAGGCCGCGCCCATCGCCCTGCGTTCCCTCTGGGTGTTCGCCGGCGTGGTGGCGGTGTCCGCCCTCTATGCCGGCGCCGAAGGAGCCGCGCCGGAGTTGCCGCGCTTGCTCGCCGGCGACGCCGGGTGGCTGCTGGCCGTGGCCGCTGTGGCCCTGTTGCTGGCCACCTTCACGTCGCAATACGGCCTCGCCCATTCCCCCGCCAACCGGGCCGTAGTCATCCTGCTTACGGAACTGCTGGTGGCGGCCCTGTCCAGTCGCTGGCTGGCGGGCGAAGTGATGGATCGCCAGGAATGGATCGGTGGTGCCATGATCGTGGCCGCAACCCTGTTATCCGGATGGATGGAAGAACATGTTTGAAATCGTTTCGTTGCTCCACGCTTCCCTGCTGATCGCCGACCTGGAGCGCTCCCGCGCCTTCTACGAGGGCGTGCTCGGCTTGCGCATCAACCCGGCGCGTCCGGATCTGGGCTTTCCCGGCGTCTGGTACGACGTGGGCGCCGGTCAAATCCACCTCATCAACCAGCCCAATCCCGACCCGGTGGAAGGGCGCCCCATCCACGGCGGCCGCGACCGCCACACCGCCCTGGGGGTGAGCGACTTCGCCGGACTGCGCGCCCGCCTCGACGCCAACCGCCTGCCCTATACCCTGAGCCGCTCCGGCCGCGCCGCCCTGTTCCTGCGCGACCCGGACGGCAATACCCTCGAACTGGTGGACGTGGCGGATCAGCCCCGGGTGGTGAAGTTGTAATCCCCGGGCAAGCCCAGGGTGTCGGCCCAGATGTTCCTGGCCCAGGAGTCCATGTAGGCCATTTCCGGTTCGCTGGCCTCTCCTGAGATGCCGCTGGCTTCCCGGGGCGGCAGCATCGCCTTCCTGGCTGGATCCCAGCGGAACACGCTGGCCTGATGAAAGGCCTCGCTGTCGCTGGCGGCGGCGTAGCAGGTGTTTGTGACTGCCGGCAACGGATCGGGCTGGCGCCCGGCAAACAGTTCCGCAAGGGCATAGGCGCACAGCTTGCCGGTGTTGTTGGCCACGGAACCGGACTTCGGGAAGTTGGTCAGGGCCGAGTCGCCCAGGATATGGACGTAGGGCACGACCTTCGATTCGAAGGCCGGATACTCGATGGCGCACCAGTTGCCGTGGCGCACCTCCGCCAGGTCGCAGATCGTCGCGGCGCGCATGGGCGGCACCAGGTTGATCACGTCGCCCCTGACGTCGTCGAACTCGGTGCTCACCACCATTTTTCCGGCGTCCACGGCGCGCGGCAGGTTGTTGGGGCGATAGTCGATCAGGCTGTCCTGGGTACCGTAGCCGTAGTTTTTTCGCCAGGCGGCCAGGAACAGGGGTTTCAGGGCAACGATGTCCGGGTTGCTGTCCAGGACGATGATCTTGGCACGGGGCTTGGCGCTGCTGAAGTAGCCGGCCACCAGGCTGGCGCGTTCGTAGGGCGCGGGTTCGCAACGGTAAGGCGCCAGGGGCACGGTCATCACGAAGGTGCCGCCGTCGGGCATGGCTTCCAGTTGCCGGCGCAGGACGCCGGTCTGGTCGTCGCTGGCCTTCCAGGCGTGCTTGATGGTTTTTTGGGCTACGCCGTCGTAGCCCGGCACCATGTCGAACAGGAGTTCGACGCCGCCGGCCAGCACCAGGCGGTCGTAGGCGAAAGTCTTGCCGCCGGCGGTGGTGACGCGGCGCTTGCCGGTGTCGATGCCGGTGACGCTGTCGGGAACCCAGTTGTCCACGATTTTCATGACGAAATCGTAGGGCAGGGTAATGTCCTCCAAGCGATTGCCGCCGGCCAACACTGTGTTGGACAGAGGGCAGGACACGAAGCGCAAGAGGGGTTCGATGACGGTGATTTCGGTTTCGGGGGACCACAGCTTCAGGTAGCGGGCGAAAGTGGCGCCGCCGAAACCGGCGCCTACCACCACTACCTTGGGCCGGGCGCTGACCCGCGACGCGGGCGTGGCGGCGCAGCCGGCCAGGCCGCCCAGGGCGAGGGCGGCCGCGGCGGCGGCGCCGGCTTTCAGGAATTCGCGGCGGGGGGGGGTCATGGGGCTTTCCTTGTCGCCGTCAACGATGGGACTCGAACCACTGGGCCAGGGCCGCAATTTCGCCATCGTTGTAGCCCAGGGCGTGGGTTTGCATCACGGTGGCGGCACGGGCGCCGGAGCGGAAGGCTTGCATCTGGGCGATGAAATACCCGGCATCGAGTCCGGCCAGGCTGGGGATGGCGCCATGGCTATGGCCGTCGGGGCCATGGCAATAGGCACAGTTGGCGGCCAGGAAACGGGTCCGGCCGTCGTCCGCGGCGGCGCTGCCCAGGGCCAGCGCCAGCAGCGGGAAAGCGAGGAATTTACGCACGGGCATGGCGGAAAGGACCGCCGTTACATGACTTCGATTCAGCATGACTGACCACTAGGACTTGGCGCCTAGGGCCGCGGCCCGCTGTTGCCGTAGCTGGCCTTCCTGTTTGTCCGAGGCGGCGGTCCAGGCGTCGTCGATCCAGCCGGCCAGATGGTCCTGGGCCAGATCGGCCAGGGCGCCGATCCAGACAGGACGGTCGTTGAGGGCCGGGATGTAGCGGAATTCGCCGCCGCCGGCATTGAGGAAAGTGGCCTTGCCTTCCATGGCGATCTCTTCCAGGGTCTCCAGGCAATCGGCGACGAAGCCGGGGCACACCACGTCGACCCGCCGCGTCTTGCCGCGGCCCAGTTCCTCCAGGGTGGCGGCGGTATAGGGTTGCAGCCATTCGGCGCGGCCGAAACGAGACTGGAAGGTGAGACGGAATTGCTCGGGCCTGAGCCCCAGCGCTTCCGCCAGCAAGCGCCCGGTCTTTCGGCATTCGCAGTGGTAGGGGTCGCCCAGGTCCAGGGAGCGGCGCGGGGTGCCGTGAAAACTCATGACCAGCACGTCGGGGCGGCCGTGTTCCGCCCAGTAGACCTCCACGCTGTGGCGCAGCGCGGCGAGGTAGCCGGGGTGGTCGGGGAAATGCTTGACCGTGCGTATCTCCGGCGGATTGCGGGTGTGCAGCAGGGTTCGCCACGCCACGTCGAAGGCGGAACCGGTGCTGCTGGCGGCGTATTGCGGATAGAGGGGCAGCAGCAGCAGGCGCTCCACGCCCTGAGCTTTCAGGGCGGCGATCCGGTCCGCCACGGCGGGCGCGCCGTAGGTCATGGCGTAGTCCACCAGCACCGGCTGGGCCAGGCGTTTGCCCAGTTCCTCCGCCAGGAGCCGGGCCTGGCGCTGCGTGTAATGTTTCAGCGGCGAGCCTTCCGGGCGCCAGATGGCGGCGTATTTCTCCGCGGATTTCTTTGGCCGCAGGTTGAGGATGAGGCCATGCAGGATGGGCCACCAGGCGAGGCGGGGGATTTCCACCACGCGGCGATCCCAGAGGAATTCCTTCAGGTAGGGGCGCACCGCAGCGGCGGTGGGCGCCTCCGGGGTGCCCAGGTTGATCAGCAGGATGCCGACGCGGGCGGCCTGGTCGTGGTGGTACGGTGGTTCCGGAAGGTAGTAGGGCATGGGGGACTTGAGTGGAGTGGCTCGACAGTATGCCCTGAGGCTCACCGCATCATTTGCCGGGATGGGTTTCCAGCCATTCGCGCAGCGCCGCGTTCATGCGCGACTGCCAACCCGGGCCGCCAGCGCGGAAGGCGGCGACGATGTCAGCGTCGTAGCGCACGGTGAGGGACTTCTTGACCGTTTCCGCCTTCGGGCGGCCGCGGCGCAGGGCGGCGCGGAAGGCCGCCTTGCCCTGCTCGGGGCTGACGACGCGGCCGCCGATTTTCCACACGGCATCCGGACGGTCCATCTCCTCGCCGGTGAGTTCCGGTGCATCGTCCGGGTCAACCCAGGCGGGTTTGGTACTTGGCAACTTCGCGTTCATTGGCATACCTCATCGAAATAATGCGGCGGGCTTCTCCGCGTGGCGTCCATGCCAACACGGCAAGGCGGCCATGCAACCAGCCTACGGTGATGAATCTGGGCTCGCCGTAATCCTGCCGCTGGTCGGGGAAGGTGAACTCCGCCCCGGAAAACACCTGCATGGCATCTGCAAAATCCAGTCCCCGTTCCACCAGGGTCGCATCCCGCTTTGCCGGGTCGTACTCGATCCGCATATTTATCGTAACAACAATAAATATTCCGGCAAGCGTTTTTCCTCCTGCCCGAAACTCAGTGGTACGACAACGCGCTGGACAACAATTTTGCGGTGATGTCGACGATAGGGATGACCCGTTCGTAGGCCATGCGGGTGGGGCCGATGACGCCCAGGGTGCCCACCACTTCGCCGTCCACCTCGTAGGGCGCGGCGATGACGCTGCATTCGTCCAGGGGGGCCACCCCGGATTCGGCGCCGATGAACAGTTGCACGCCGCTGGCGGCATGGCCCACGTCGAGCAGTTGCATGAGTTCGGTCTTCTGCTCGAACAGGCCGAACAATTCCCGCAGGCGCCCCATGTTGGCGAACAGGTCGGGGGTGCCCAGCAGGTTGCGTTCGCCCGAGAGCACGTATTCCTTGCCGGTGCCGCTGAAGGCCTCGGTGCCGACGCTGACCACGGCTTCCATGAGCTGGCTGATGTCGGATTTCAGCTGAACCAACTCCCGCGCCAGGCGCGGCTGCACCTGTTCGAAGGACAGCCCGGTGAAGTGCTGGTTGAAATAATTCGCTGCCCGCACCAGTTGGCTGGGGTCGTAAGGTCGCTCGGTGACGATCACCCGGTTCTGCACCTCGCCTTCGGCGGTAACCATGATGAGCAGGATGCGCTTGTCGGACAGGCTGAGGAATTCGATCTGGCGCAGGCCCAGGTTGCGCCGTTTCGGCGTCATCACCACGCCGGCGTAGGCGGTGAGTTCCGCCAGCAGATGCGAGGCGGCGCTGACCAGTTGGTGCGGGTCGCTGGGCGCCAGGGTGGTTTCGATCTGGCGTACTTCGCCCTGGCCCAGGGGTTTCACGGTCAACAGGGTGTCCACGAACAGGCGATAGCCGCGAGATGTCGGAATGCGCCCGGCGGAAGTATGCGGGCTGGCGATGAAGCCGCCGTCCTCCAGGTCGGACATCACGTTGCGGATGGACGCGGGGGAGAGATTCAGCCCGGTATGCTTGGACAGGGTACGGGAGCCTACGGGCTGGCCGTCCTCGATATAGCGTTCGACGAGGAACTTGAGCAAAAGGCGGGCGCGGTCGTTGAGCATGGCGGGCGGCAGGTTAACAGAGCACCCGGCTCGGAGAAAACTCCCGAGCCGTCCATCGAATGGGCCGGGTCGATCTTGGGCAGGCCCGGCTAACGGCTGGATCGGGGCGGTTATAATTTCGCGCTATGAACCCCGATTTCAAGACCATCGCCCTGGTGGGCAAATATAACCGGCCCGGCAGCGCCGGGTCGCTTTTGCGTCTGGCCGACTACCTGCGCAAACGTGGCCATGAGGTCATGATCACCGCCCACACGGCGGAAGCTTGCGAAACCCATGATTACCAGGTGGCCACGCTGGACGAGATGGGTTCGGTGGCGGATCTGGCCATCGTCATGGGGGGGGACGGCACCCTGCTCAATATCGCTCGCGCCCTGGTGGATTACCGAGTGCCGCTGATCGGCGTCAATCAGGGGCGATTGGGCTTCCTCGCCGACGTCTCCATCGACACCATGTTCTCCACCCTGGAGGAGATGCTCTCCGGCCAGTACGTGGCGGAGAACCGGATCATGCTGGAGGCCAGCGTGGAGCGCCACGAGGACGTGCTGATCGCCGCCTACGCCTTCAACGACGTGGTGGTGAGCAAGAGCACCCTGGGCCGGCTGATCGAATTCGAGGTCTATATCGACAACCAGTTCGTCTACAGCCAGCGTGCCGACGGCCTGGTGCTGGCTTCACCCACCGGCTCCACCGCCTACGCCCTGTCCGGCGGCGGGCCGATCCTGCATCCCACCCTGGAAGCCGTGGTGCTGGTGCCCATCTGCCCCCACACCCTGTCGGCGCGGCCCATCGCAGTAAACAGCCATTCCGAGATCGAAATCAATTTGATCCACGCCGACGACGCCCGCGTCCACTTCGACGGCCAGCAGCACGCCGACCTGAAGATCGGCGACCGGGTGGTGATCCAGCGCGCCAAGAACACCGTGCGCCTGCTCCATCCCGTCGGCCACAACTACTACGACACCCTCCGGCAGAAGCTGCATTGGGGGGAGAAGCTTTGAAGCGTTAGGTGACATGCGTGAGGCGTGAGGCGTGAGGCGGAAAAGCCGCGCGGCTGCGCCACGCCTAACGCCTAACGCCTAACGCCTCACCCCT